>JAZGDQ010000223.1:0-10699 GCA_036477985.1 bacterium | reverse complement strand
CGGAACCCGCCGCCGAGGCGGAAGAGCCCGGCGAAGTTCGTGAGATCGTCGAGGACCTTCCCCGGGTGGGCCGAGCGGGTGGCGCGGACCGAATCGGCGATGCCGCGGACGAAGGCGTCTCCGGCCTCGACGCTCACCCCTGCCTCGCGGTAGGTCAGGGCCTGCTTGCGGTTCAAGGCGAGGTCCTTTCCGCTGAATCGGGAGCGCCCGCCTCCCCCGCCGGGGCGCCGCCCGGGCGAAAGAGGGGGAGCGGGAGGGGATGGCTCAAAGAAGGGCCTCGGAGAGAAGCCGGACCATGGCCACGTTGAGCCGGTGGCCGCTCCGCGCGGCCGTCACCTTTCCGCGGAGGGGGCGGCCCAGGAGATAGAAGTCGCCCACGATGTCGAGAATCTTGTGGCGCACGAACTCGTCCGGGAAGCGGAGCTCGGTGTTCACGATCCGCCCGTGGTCGACGAGGATGACGTTCCCCCAGCGCCCTCCCTCCCCCAGGCCCATCCGCTCGAGGTTCTCGAGCTCCCAGATGAAGCTGAAGGTGCGGGCGGGGGCGATGTCCTTCCCGAATCCCTCGGCGCTCTCGTGCACGTAGTTGAGGGACTGGCGGCCGATGGGCTCGGGGTAGTCGAGATCGTAGGAGATGGAGAAGCCCGCGGAGGGTTCGACCCGGATGAAGCCGTCGGGGTCGTCCTCGCCGCCCACTTCGTAGACCTTGTCCACGACGAGGGGGGCGACGGCGGCCTCCTGCTCCTCCACGCCGGAGTCCTCGATGAGGCGGCAGAACTCGGCGGCCGAGCCGTCCATGTTGGGCACCTCCTCGCCGATCTTCACGAGGATGTTCGAGATGCCGTAGGCGTGGAGGGCGCTCATCAGATGCTCGATGGTGCGCGCCACCACGGTCCCGTCCCGCAGGTTGGTCGCGTGATTCGTGTTCTCGACGAACTCCGGGCGGGCGGCGACGGTGTCCGATGTGGTGAGGCTCCCGAAGCGGATGCCGCTGTCGGGCGGCAGGGGCTCGAGGATGAGGCCCGTCTTGACCCCCGAGTGGAGGCCGCGGCCGTAGATGACGAGGCTGCGGCCGATCGTCCGCTGGCGGTCGGCCCGGCTCTTGCGGCTCGCGGCCAGGGAGGCCAGGCGGTAGCTCCGCAGCTTGCGCGCCAGCGTGGCGGGGGGGATGTTCACCTCCCGCGCGGTCGCCTCCACGTCCCAATTGTTGCGGACGAGGTGGTAGGAGAAGAACCTGCGCTCCCAGTCGCGCCGCGCCGTCTTGAAGTCGGCCGGGCTCCGCGGGTCGATCTCCTGGGTGTAGGTCCCGCGGATGGAGTCGGGCAGGTGCTCGGCCTCGATGGTCTTGCCCAGGGTCGAGACGACGGCCCGGTTGACGGCGCTCTTGAGCTCGGCCACGTTGCCCGGCCAGTCGAACTGAAAGAGGGCGGCGAGGGCGTCCATCTCGAATTCCTTCTCGACCCCCCCGTTCTGCATCGCCTCGGCGAGGAAGCGCTTGGCCAGCGCCAGGATGTCACCGCGCCGCTCGCGCAGGGGGGGGATCCGCACCTTGCGGGCGAGAAGGTACTTGGCGATCTCGGCCGGGAGGCTTCCCGCGCCCTCCTGGGGGGACTCGTCGATGGCGACGATGAGGCGCTCGCGCCGCCGGGCGCGCTCGAGGAGGGTCTCGAGGACGCCGATCCGCGCGCCGGCCGCGAGCTCCGCCAGCCCGTCGAGAAAGATCGTCCCCCCCCGCCGCTCGGGCAGCAGGCGGGCGAGGTTCTCCGCCGCGCCGGCTCCCCCGTTTTCGGCCGAGAGGGCGCGGCAGTGGAGCGGGGTGAACGGCTCCCCGCGCGTCACGCCGCGGTCGTGGATGACGCGGGCGACGTAGCGCTTTCCCGAGCCCGGCTCCCCGCTGATGACCATGGGCCGAAGGTCGGCGGCCGCCTCCTCGATCTGGATTCGCACCTCGGCGATTTTCTCGTCGCTGCCGATGAGGACGAATTCCTCGCCCGCCGGGGGCTTGGGCGCGCGCAGGCGGCGCGAGCGGACGGCCTGGCCCACGACGCGGAGGACGGTCTCCATCGAGAGGGGCTTTTCGATGAAGTCGAAGGCGCCCAGCTTGGTGGCCGCCACGGCGGTGTCGATGTTCCCGTGGCCGGACATGACGATCACTTCGGTCTCGGCGTTGTGCTCCTTCACGGCCTGGAGCGTCTTCACCCCGTCGATGCCGGGCATCCAGACGTCGACGAGGACCACGTCGGGCGGCTCGGAGCGGACCAGGTCCATCGCGTCCTCGCCTGTGTGCGCCTTGGCGACGCGGTAGCCCTCGTCCTCGAGGATGTCCTCCAGGCTCGTGAGGATTCCCTCCTCGTCGTCGACGATGAGAATGTGTCCCTTATCCAATGACGGCCGTCCTCTCCAGGTCGGCGGGAACCGCCGAGGCGGGGGCGAAGGGGAGCGTGACGCGGAAGACGGCCCCCCGGGGGAGGTTGTCCCGCACCGTGATGGAGCCGTTGTGGTCGGTCACGACGCGGTGGCAGATGGCGAGCCCGAGGCCCGAGCCGCGGTTCTTGGTCGAGAAGTAGGGGAAGAAGATCTCCCCCTTGATGTCCTCGGGGATTCCCCTCCCCTGGTCGGCCACCTCGACGACGAGCTGGCTGCGCTCCTCGTCGGCGAAGGCGAGGACGAGGACCTCCCCCTCCTTCTCCTCCATGCACTCGAAGGCGTTCTCGAGGAGGTTGATGAAGACGCGCTGGAGCTGCTCGGCGTCGGCCATGACGAGGGGAAGGGCGCCGGGGAGCTCGGCCCGCAGCGCGACATCGGGCCGGCGGTCGCGGTAGAGGGCGACGACCTGCTCGAGGAGCGGGCTCAACGGGCAGGGGCGGAGCCGGGCCTCGGGCAGGCGGGCGAAGCGGCTGAACTCGTTGACCAGCTCCATCAGCCCCTGGACCTGGTGGATGATGGTCTCGGTGCAGGCCTCGAAGACCTCGGAGAAGTCCTCGGCATTCTGCTCGAACTTGCGGCGCATCCGCTGGGCCGAGAGCTGAATCGGAGTGAGCGGGTTCTTGATCTCGTGCGCGATCCCCTGGGCCACCTCGCGCCAGGCCGCCACGCGCTGGGCGCGGATGAGGGCCGAGAGATCGTCGAAGACCACGACCGCCCCGATGTTCCGCCCCTCGGCGTTGCGGAGGAGGGTGAGGCTCGCCCGCAGGGTGAGGACGCGCCCCTCGAGCATCATCTCCACCTGCTCGGAGGCGCTCTCGCGCCCCTCGTCGCGCATGGTGCGCAGGAGGCGGCGGATGGGGGCGAGGTGCTCGTTCTGGAACACCTCGTTGAAGGGCCGTCCGACGGCCGAGCGCGGGTCGATATGGAGGAGGTCGCCGGCCGCCTCGTTCACGATCGTCACCCGGCCCCGCCGATTGGTCGAGACGACGCCGGTCCCGATGTTCTCGAGCATGGCCTCCATGTAGCGCCGCCTTCGGTCGATCTCCACGTTCGAGCGCTGGAGGCTGTCGGCGGCTTCCTCGATCTTCCGCTTGTTTCCCTTGAGCTCCTGGGTCATTTGGTTGAAGGCGGCGACGAGGATGCCGACCTCGCCGTCGGCCTCCACGTCCACCCGGTGATCCAGGTCCCCTTCCGAGACCGCGCGCGTTCCCTCGGCCAGCTTCTCGATGGCGACGGTGATGCCCCGGGCGATGTAGAAGCCGTACCAGATGGCCGAGAAGAGAATCACCAGGGTGATGAGAAGGAAGGTGATGATGTAGCTGGCCTTGATGGGGCTCTTCGAGAGCTCGAATTCCTTGTAGTCCTCATAGGCTTTGAAGATGCCCTTCACCTTCTCGACGAGGCGCTCGGAGACGAACTGGGAGACGACGACGAAGCCGGCCGCCTTCTGGCCCCACCGCAGGGGGGCCACGCCGTGGATGACGTCGACCTCGCCCGCGCTCTCCACGCTCGAGCGGGCCTCGCCCGCCAGGACCTCCTGGAGGAGGCTCTCCACCGCCGAGAAGCCCCGCCCGTCGGGGGCCTGGGGCCGGAGGGCGGAGGCCACCTCCTCGCGGTCGGCCCGGAAGACGCGGACGGCGTCCAGGCGCAAGGCGGCCCGCCGCTCGGCCAGGAAGCGGGTGAGCCGCTTGGGGTCCTTCAGCGCCCCCTCCCCCAGGGCCTCGATCTGCTTGGCCAGGAGCTTGGCCTGGCCCAGGGAGTTCCGCTCGGCCTCCCGGTAGTAGGTCTGGGCCACCTCGAAGGAGCCCTTCAGCGCGCCCTCCACCTTGATGTCGAAGAGCGAGTTGATGCTCTTGTCGATGAGCCCGCTGGCGACGACGAAGAGGGCGACCGAGGGAATGAGGGTGAAGCCGACGAAGGCGAGGACGAGCTTCACCTGGAGCCGCGAGCCCCCGGGGCCCGAGCGGGTCGAGTAGTAGAGTCGGACGAGGTTCCGCAGGACGAGGAGGACGAGCACCATCAGAAGGATGATGTTCAGGTTCACGAGGGCGAACACGACCACGTTGTTCAGCAGGGGCGTCCGCGGCTCGACTTCCTTGAAGTAGATCCAGGCCGTGAGGGAGAGGACGGTGATGCCGATCAGGCCGAGCGCGGCCCGGCGGATGTTCTTCCGCCTCCGGGCGGCCATCTCCTCATAGCTCAGGCTCGGCGGATACATCGGCTCACATCCCCTTGGGGCCGAAGACGGAGGATTCGGCCCAGGCGGTCTTCGTCCCCAGGAAGGAGAGGAGATAGTTGAACGGGAAGGAGAAGTCGACGGTGTTCACCTTCGCCCGCACGCGGATGTAGTAGCGCGAGCCCGGGGCGAGGTCGCGCACCTGGGCGAAGGGCTCCCCGTTCAACTCGGCCATCCAGTCGATCATCTGCTTCTGCTTGCGGGTGATCTTGCGGGAGGTCTCGCCGGGCTCTTGGCGGAAGGTGAGGGTGTAGGCCTTCTTGAGGGCGTCGTACTTCACCTGGTGGGTCAGCGTGAGGGAGCGGACCTCGGTGTCGTAGATGAGGCGGCGGGCGCGCATGAGGAGGATCTCGAAGACGAAGCGCGCCGCCACCCCGCTCTGCACGGCCTCGATGAGCTTGGGGGAGAACCCCGAATCCAGGGTGCCGAAGACGAGGAGGCGCCCCCGGTTTTCGATGACCAGCAGGTCGCGGATCTGGGGCTCCTCGGCCTTGGTCGTGGCCGAGCGGGCGGGGCCCCCCAGGAAGGCCGCGAGGAGGAGGACCGGGGCGGCCCATTTAAGAACCGAAAACATCTTATTTTTCATGTAGTTATCCTTCATCGCCTATCCCCGAGGTTCGCCCGGATACTACTCAAATTCCCCGCCCCGGTCCAACCCGAAAATTTCTCAAGGAGCCTTCCTTTCGATTTCCTTGAGCATGTAGAGCTTCTCGAGCGCCTGGCGGGGGGTGAGGGCGTCGGGATCGATCTCCGCAAGGGCCGTCTCGAGCAGCGAGGGCCCTGGGGAGAAGAGGGCGAGTTGGCCCGATTCCACGCCGCTTCCCGGCAGGGCTGCTCCCCCCGGCGCCCGGAGGGGGCCGAAATCCCCCCCCTCCTCGAGGCCGGCCAGCAGCTCGCGCGCGCGGGCGAGAACCTGGGGCGGGAGCCCGGCCAGCCGCCCCACGTGGATGCCGTAACTGCGGTCGCTGCTCCCCTCCACCACCTTGCGGAGGAAGACGACGTCCTCGCCGCTCTCGCGCACCTCCACCGTGAGGTTCCCCACCCGCGCCAGCTCCTTCGAGAGAGAGGCGAGCTCGTGGTAGTGGGTGGCGAACAGGGTCCGCGCGCGGTGGGCCTCGGTCTCGTGCAGGAACTCCACCACGCTCCAGGCGATGCTCACCCCGTCGTAGGTGCTCGTCCCCCGCCCCACCTCATCGAGGATGACCAGGCTGCGCGGAGTCGCCTCGCGCAGGATGGTCGCCGTCTCCAGCATCTCGACCATGAAGGTGCTCTGCCCCTCCAGAAGCCGGTCGTGCGCCCCCACCCGGGTGAAGACGCGGTCCACCCGGCCGATCCGCGCCGAGCGCGCCGGAATGAAGCTCCCCAGGTGGGCCATGAGGACGAGCAGGGCCGCTTGGCGCAGGAAGGTGGACTTGCCGGCCATGTTGGGGCCGGTGACGATGAGGATCTGCCGCTCCCCGCCGATCCGCAGATCGTTGGGGACGAAAGTGGCCATCGCCGGATCGGCGTCCATGACGGGGTGGCGACCATCGACGATCTCGATCTCCGCGCCCTCCTCCATCCGGGGGCGGACGTAGCCGTGGAGGGCGGCCGCCTCGGCCAGGGAGGCCAGGGCGTCCAGGCGGGCCAGCCGGTCGGCGGCGGCGAGGATGCGCGCGGACTCGGCGGCCACCCGGGCGCGCAGGCGGCCGAAGAGCATGTACTCCAGCTCCTTCGCCTTCTCCTCGGCGCCGAGCACCTCCTCCTCGATCCGCTTGAGCTCGGGCGTGATGTAGCGCTCGGCCGAGACGAGGGTCTGCTTGCGCGTGTACGCCTCGGGGATTTGATCCGAAAAGCGCTTGGAGATCTCGAGGTAGTAGCCGAACACCCGGTTGAAGCCGATCTTGACGGGAAGCCCGGTGCGCTCGCGCTCGCTCTTCCCGTAGGAGGCGATCCACGACTTCCCCTCCCGGCTTGCCAGGCGGAGGCGGTCGAGCTCCGGGTCCACCCCGTCGCGGAACATCCCCCCCTCGCGGATGACCAGCGGGGGCCCCTCCACGAGCGCGGCCGAGAGTTCATCGGCCAGATCCGCCATCGAGTCCCAATCTTCGGCGATGGCGGCGATCTCGGCCGCCCCGGCCCCCTCCAGGGAGGCGCGGACGGCCGGGAGCGCGCGGAGGGAGGCGCCCAGGCCGGCCAGATCCCGGGCGTTCGCCGTCATGAGCCCCACCCGGCCCAGGATCCGCTCGAGGTCCTGGACCTCCTCGAGCGCACGGCGGAGGCCCTCGCGCCGCTCGGGGGTCTCGACGAAATCCTCCACGGCGTCGGCGCGGCGGGCGATGGCTTTGAGAGCGAGGAGGGGGGAGAGGACCCAGCCACGGAGGAGGCGCGCGCCCATCCCGGTCCGGGTTTCGTCCAGGAGGTGGAGGAGGGTTCCGCGGCGGCTTCCGTCGCTGGCGGCGCGCACGAGCTCGAGGTTCTGGCGCGTGGGCCCGTCGAGGATCATCGTGTCCGAGACGCGGTAGAAGGCGAGCGGGCGGAGATGGGGAAGCTCCCCCGGCTGGTTCTCGCGCAGGTAGGAGAGGAGGGCCGCGCCTGCGCAGGCCGCGAGGGGATAGGCGCCGGCCCGTTCGGGGAGCTCCTCCTCGGCGGGGAACTGATCGGCGAGACGCGCTACGGCCTCCCCGGCGGGAAATGTCCTCGGGTCACGCTCCTCGAAGCGGGCGCCCCACTCGGCGAGGCGGCCGGCGAGCGCGGGCGGCGGGGGCGATTCGCGCGGAAAGAGCAGCTCACGCGGGCGGATGCGCTCGAGCTCGTCGAGGAGGAGATCCGCGGCCCGCTCCCCGGCGATCTCGCTCGCCCGGAACTCGCCCGTCGAGATGTCCACCCAGGCGAGGCCCCAGGCGTCCTCCCCCTTCCCCTCCGCGCCCCCTTTCCCCGGGAGGAGGCCGGCGAGATAGCTCGATTCCTTGCTGTCCAGGAGGTTGGGGTCGATCACCGTCCCCGGGGTGAGGACCCGGACGATCTGGCGGCGGACGATGCCCTTCCCCGGCGCGGGGCTCTCCATCTGCTCGCAGATCGCCACCTTGTGCCCGGCCTCCAGGAGGCGGTTGCAGTAGGGGTCCACCGAATGGCACGGGACCCCGCACATGGGGATGGGCCCGTTGCTGTCGCTCTGGCGCGAGGTGAGGGTGAGGTCCAGGGCCTTGGCCGCCAGGTGGGCGTCCTCGTAGAACATCTCGAAGAAGTCGCCCATCTGGAAGAAGAGGATGGCGTCCGGGTGGCCCTGCTTGATCTCCAGGAACTGGCGCATGGCGGGGGAGAGGCTCCCCCCCTCGGCGCCGGCGGCGGGGGCGCCCTTGCGCCCGGCGGACGCCCTCCGGCCCCGCTTCTCAGCCCGAAGGGTCATCGCTTTCCCCCTGGGCGGGCGCGGCGGGAGCGGCGGGGCGGCCGCCGGCCGGGGGCGGCGCGGATCTCCCCTCCCCCTCTCCGGCGTTCCCCGACATGAGGAGCTTTCCCCCCTGCTCGCGCTCCCGCTCGAGCTCTCCCTCCATGGAGCGCACCCGGCGCCGGTAGACGCGGATCTCGCGGTGGAAGCGAAGCTTGTCGAGGAGCCCGAAGAGCCAGGCGAAGAGGAAGCCGGCGGCGAAGAAGGCGAGGAGAAGGTAGAAGAGCGGAATCGGGTAGGATTCGCCCCGGAAGCCGGTGACCGTGATCGGAACCATGTTCTTGACGCCGAAGGTCACGACGACGATCGCCGCCAGGAGCCCGATGAGGAGCCGGATGCTGACCATTGTCCCCCGCCCGCCGGTTGGTGTCCGCCCCCTCCGCCGCCGCTCAGGAAAACGAGGCGGAGAGGGTCTTGTAGGTTTCCTCGATGTGCTCGGGGATGACCCGAACGTCCCCGATCGTCGCCATGAAGTTGTGGTCGTCCCGCCACCGCGGAACGACGTGGAGGTGGAGGTGGCCTTCGATGCCGGCGCCGGCCGCCTCCCCCAGGTTCATGCCGACGTTGAAGCCGTGCGCGCCCAGCTTCTCGCGCAGCGCCGCGACGCACCTTTGGGCGAGGGCCATGATCTCCGCCCCCTCCTCGGCGCCGAGCGCGTCGAATTCCCGCACGTGGCGAATGGGGACCACCATGAGGTGCCCATTCGAGTAGGGATACTTGTTCAAGACGATGTAGGCCAGCCGTCCGCGGTGGAGGATGAGGTTCGAGGGCCCGTCCTCCGCCTCGAGCACGCCGCAGAGGATGCAGGGAGCCTCTCCGTTCCCAGAACCCTTCACCCTCTCCAAGATGAACTCCATCCGCCAGGGGGCCCAGAGCCGATCCACGGACTATCCCTCCCGGGGACGCGCCCGGAGCCGTCCCGCGCGGGCGCTCCCCTCCGGCCGGGCGCGCGCGCCCGCGTCCATCTTTTCCAGGAGGGAGAGCAGCCGTTTTTCCTGGCGGCGCATCCGGGCCGCCTCTCGGGCGGAATGGTGGTCGTACCACTTGAGGTGGAGGATTCCGTGGACGAGCAGGCGGTCGATGCACGCCCCCAGGGACTCGGCAAGGTCGGCGGCCTGGCGGACGGCCTCGTCCACCGAGATCGCCACGTCTCCCAGGTGGGCGGGCGGCCCGGCCGGGAGCGGGTCCCCCTTCCCCCTCTCCTGCGTCCCCTTCTCCCCCTCTGGGGTCGGGCGAATTATCGCGGATTCGGGCGCGGGGGGAAAGGCGAGAACGTCGGTGGTCTCGTCCAGCCCCCGGAAACGGCGGTTGAGGGCGCGCATGGCGCGGTCGCCCAGGATGGCGACCGAGACGAACTCATCCCTCGACCGGAGCCCCTCGAGGACCGCCTCTGCCCGCCGGCGCAAGGCCCGGAGATCGAGCCGCACCCGCCTTTGCCGGTTTGATATGGACGCTCTCACCTGAACCCTTCCGCTCTGAGGTTTTCGGGTCGGGGTAGCCGACGCGGTGGTGGTACATGCCGGCGAGGACGCGGAGGAAGGACTCCTGGATGCCGCCGAGGTCGCGAAGCGTGAGGTCGCACTCGTCGAACTGCCCGTCGGCGAAGGCCATCTGCACGGCCCGTTCGACCATCCCCGCCAGGCGGGCGGGCGAGGGGTCCTGCAGCGTGCGCGAGGTGGCCTCCACCATGTCGGCCAGCATGAGGATCCCCGCCTCGCGCGTCTGGGGCCGCGGGCCGGGGTAGCGGTAGGCCTCCTCGGGAATCTCGGCTCCGTCGCCCCCCGCCTTTTGGGCCTTGTCGTAGAAGAAGCGAATCAGCGTGGTCCCGTGGTGCTGCTTGATCAGATTAATGATCTCCTTGGGGAGCTTGTGGCTGCGGCCCATCTCGACGCCCTCTTTCACGTGGCTGATGAGAATGAGGGCGCTCATGCTCGGATTCAGGCGGTCGTGCCGGTTCACGGCCCCCTGGTTCTCGATGAAATACTCGGGCTTGAGGATCTTCCCGATGTCGTGGAAGTAGGCGCCCACCCGGGTGAGCAGGGGATTCGCCCCGATCGACTCGGCGGCCTCCTCGGCGAGGTTTCCGACCAGGAGGCTGTGGTGGTAGGTGCCCGGCACCTGGACCACGAGCTGGCGGAGCAGGGGGTGGTTCTGATCGGCCAGCTCGAGGAGGCGCATGTCGGTGGTCAGCTTGAACATGGATTCGAATAGCGGCAGGGCGGCCGAGACCACGATCATGGTCGCGATTCCGCCCAGGAGCGCCATCGGCAGATCGGGCCAGCGCTCCGTCGCCGTCCGAAGGCCCTCCTGCATGTTGAAGCCCAGCGCGAGCGCCAGGGAGAGGAGGCCCACCATGAGGCCCGCGAGGAGGATCGCCGAGCGGCGGCGGTAGTCCTTCCACCGGATGGCCGCCATGACGCCGCCGGCCAGGGCCACCATGGAGAAGTGGACCTGTTCGGGCAGAAGGATCCCCGCCATCGCGGCCGAGGCCACCGCCATGAGGACGGCCGCCGAGCGCCCCTGGAGCATGGCCGAAAGCATCGGGGCCGAGGCGAAGGGGATGACGTAGTAAAAGGACGTGAGGTTCACCGTGCGGAAGGATTCGTGAA
>JAZGDQ010000222.1:0-5931 GCA_036477985.1 bacterium | reverse complement strand
CGCGCACAGGGCGAAAAGAGCCGCGGGTTCGATCAACCGATGCGTCCCGGTTCGGGGAGCGCGCCGGGGGACGCGGGCGCGCCCGTGCGGATGGGGGCGGTGTCAAAGGGCCGCGCGCGCGGGACTCCCCGGAGCCCGCCCGCGCCGTTTGGAGGGAATCCTATCACATCCGCCCCGCCGCGGAGGGTGGGGGAGCGCAAGAATAGGCGGGAATGGGTGCCGGCAAGGAACAGAAGAAATGCCGCCCGGGAGGCCCTTCAGGCGGGCTCGGAGATTTTCGCGCCGACGGCCTCGGCGATGCGCTCCTCGACGATCTCGATGAGCTTGGGGTGAAAGCCCAGGTGGGGGCCGAGGATGAGCTCCACCCCCGGGTGCCGGGCCTTCCCCTCCTCGACGAAACGGGGAAGATCCTCCTGGACGTGGTTGCCCAGGTGGAGGAAGTAGGGGATGAGGACGATCCGCTCCGCCCCCGCCTCGGCGCACAGGTCAATCCCCCCGGGGATGGAGGGCTCGTTGATCTCCAGAAAGGCGGACTCGACGATCCGGTCCGGCCACTCCTCCCGGAAATGCGCCGCCACCCGGTGCATCGCCTCGTTCGCCCCGGCGGCGCGGCTTCCGTGCCCGAGGAGGAGGACCGCCGTCCGGGGCGGCGCCTCCGCGCCGGCGCCTTCTTTTTCCGCCCGGCTCAAACCATGCACTCGCCCTCTCCCCGCTCGAGCTTGTAGACCGTGTCCTGCCCCCAGTCGATGAAGAGGTCGGGATCGTCGTTGAATTGCCCGGGCATGTGGATGTCGAGCAGGATCTCCTCGAAGGGCTTCGTGCCGAGCCTCTCGTAGAAGACGTTGAATTCCTCCCCCTCCTCCCGGTTCTCCTTGTAGAAGCGGAGGAGACGCTTGAGCGCCTCGGGCGCCCGCTTGGCCGGGAGGCGCACCCGGAGCCGGTCCCCGATGCGGGTCTCGCCTCCGGTGTCCTCGTACTTTCCGCCCAGGAAGACCTCGTAGGCGGGCAGCTTCTGGCCCTCCACCTTGAGGGTGCCCCCGTGGAAGCCGATGTTCGCGATGTGGTGCTGGCCGCACGAGTTCGGGCATCCGCTCATCTTGATGTGCAACTTGCGGATGAGCGGATCGTCGAGGTCAATCTCCCCGAGGGCCTCCCGGAGCGCGTTGCCCAGGCCCATGGAGGAGGTGATGCCGAGCTTGCAGGAGTCCGTCCCCGGGCAGGAGACGACGTCGGTGATCTCTCTCGCGCCGTCCCCGCCCAGGCCGAGCCCCGTGAGGCGGAGCCAGAGGGGATAGAGGTCCTGCTCGCGCACCCACCGAAAGATGAGGTTCTGCTCGTAGCTCGCCCGGGCGCGCCCGCGGGCGAAGCGCCGCGAGATGTCGGCGAGGGCGAAGAACTGATCGGCCTGGATGTCGCCGAGGGGAAGCTTCACCTCGACGGCGTGGTGGCCCTCCTGGCGCTGGGGCTGGACGTTGGAGGCCAGCCAGGCGGCGTAGGGCGCCGAGTCGCCGTTCCGCTCGGGGGAGGAGCCGTTGTGCTCCTCGAAGGCTGAGGGAACGTCGGCCTCCTCATCGTCCCGCCAGAGGTAGGGCGCGGGGTCGATCGCCTTCTTCGCCCAGTCCTTCTTCAGCTCCTCCTCCACCCGCTGGCGCAGGCCGTCGATTCCGATCCAGGAGACGAGGAATTTGATGCGCGCCTTGAATCGGGTCTTTCGCAGCTCCTTGGAATCCTGAAAGACGCGGAGAAGGGCCTCGCTCACCCGGAGGTAGTCCGAGACCGGGACGAACTCGTAGAGCGGCTCGGCCACCCGGGGGAATGTGGCCAGCCCCCCGCCCACCAGCATCTTGAACCCCCGGACCTCCTCCCCGTTCTCCTCGCGGACGACGGGCAGGAAGCCGATGTCGTGGATTCCGGCGACGACGCAATCCGAGGCGCAGCTCGAGAAGGCGACCTTGAACTTGCGCGGCATGTCCTGGGTGAAGGGCTTGCGGACGAAATATTGCGCGAAGGCGCCGGCGTAGGGGGTGGCGTCGAAGACCTGGTTTTGGCACACCCCGGCGAAGGCGCAGCCCGTCACGTTCCGGACGGAGTTCCCGCAGGCCTCGCGCGTGGAGAGCCCCGCATCGCCCAGAAAGCGCAGGATCTCGAGCGCCTGGTCCAGAGGGATGAAGTGAAACTGGATGTTCTCGCGGGTGGTCACGTGCCCCTTCTTGAGGGGGGCGTAGTCGCGGGCCACGCGGCCGAGGGCCTCGAGCTGTTGGGCGCTCAGGCCCCCGAAGGGAATCTTGACGCGGACCATCTGGACGTCTGCCTGGCGCTGTCCGTAGACGCCCCGCTTGAGGCGGTAGACCTGGAACGCCGTCTCGGCGACCTCCCCCTTCCGGAAGCGCGAGACCTCGGTCTCGAAATCGTCGAACTCCTCGGGGATGATCGGGATGACGGAGGGGGGCGCGCCCGTCTCGACCGTGGATTGTGTATAGATGTTCATTCCTTATCTCCCGTGTCTTGCATCAAGGCCGCGCCAGGCTCGCGCGGGCGGTTTCGAAAAAGTCCAAGTCGGAAGTCGTCTCGGGGCGGGGCCAGGGGACGTCCGGCCCTTCCTCGCGGCGGAACCAGCTCAATTCGTCGGCAAGGGCGGCCACCGGGCCCACGACCACGACGGCGGGCGGGGCGATCTCCTCCCGCTCGGCGGCGCCGGGCGCCTCGGCCAGGGTGCAGCGCAGGGTGCGCTGGCGGCTCGTCGTGGCGTTCTCGACGATGGCGAGGGGGGTGTCCGGGGACATTCCGTTCCCGAGGAGCCCGGCCGCGATGCGCCCGATCGAGCGGGCGCCCATGAGGAAGACCAGGGTGCCGCGCCCCTTGGCGAGATGGGCGTAGTCCACCTGGCCGCCCTCCTTGGCCGGATCCTCGTGGGCGGTGACGAAAGTGACGGCGGCGGCCAGCCCCCGGTGGGTGACTGGAATCCCGGCGAAGGCAGGGCCGGCCGCCGCCGCCGTGACCCCGGGAACGATTTCGAAGGGAACGTTCGCCCGCGCGAGCGCCTGGGCTTCTTCTCCGCCGCGCCCGAAGACGAAGGGGTCTCCCCCCTTGAGGCGCACGACGTCGAGTCCCTTGCGGGCGAGGTCCACGAGGAGGGCGTTGATCTCCTCCTGGGACATGGTGTGCCGTCCCGCCGCCTTTCCGGCGAAGATGCGGAGGCAGCCGGCCGGGCAGTGGGCCAGGACCTCCTCGGAGACGAGCCGGTCGTAGACGACGGCGTCCGCGCGGCCGAGAACCCGCGCCGCGCGCAGGGTGAGCAGCTCGGGGTCGCCCGGTCCGGCGCCCACGATGTATACGCAACCCCTTTGCAGGGGAAGGTCTTTCTCCGGTGTCACGATCTCTCCTCGCATGGCTTCTTTCCGATCCATCACCGAGCCAGGGCGACCGCCACGTCTTGCAGCAGGCCGCCGAACTTCTGACTCTCCGACTCGAGGGCGGGCTCGACCCCCTGCTCGCGCAGGGCGGCCGAGGTGACCGGCCCGATCGAGGCCGTCAGAACGGGCCCGCTCAGCGCGCGGACCAGACCGTCGGCGTCTCCCAATTCGTCCGCCGCGGCGAAGAGGTTGTTCACCGCCGGGGGGCTCGTAAAGGTGGCGGCGTCGATTCCGCCGCCCGTCAGCTCCCGGATGAGGCCCGGAACGGCGTCCGGATCCTCGGGAGGCGAAAAGGTGTAGGGGGAGCCGAAGCGGAAGCGCGCGCCGCCTCCTTCGACCGCCTCTCGAAGCCCGGAAGGGAGGGCGCCCGGCGTCTGGACGAGTACGGCGCCACCGTTCAGGTCGGCCTCGCCGAGCGCCGCGATCACCCCCTCGGTCGTGGCCGGGTCGGCCTCCACGTCCGGCGGGCGGCCGCACTCGCGGAGCGCGCGCAGAGACTTCCTCCCCCGCGAGAGCACGCGGGCCTCCTCGAGGCGGCGGAGGAAGGGGCCGGCGGCCCCGGTGCGCTCGGCCGCCTCGAAGAGGGCGCGCACGCCCACCCCGGTGTAGAAGACGGCCCAGTCCACCCCTTCGAGGATCTCCCGGGCGAGGCGCTCGGCCTCCTCCCGGGACTCCTCGAAGTGGAGGTTGACGGTGGGCGCAATGTAGGGGACGCCTCCGAGCCGGCGAATCATCTCCTCCATCTCCCGGGCCCTGCGCTGGCCGGTGACTGCGACCACGCGGCCCTCCAACCCCGGCATTCCCGGGTCCTCCTCGCGTCTCCCTCGCGTCCTCATTCGGGGGGGCCGGTGGGGGGTGCAGATAACTGATTGATTTTTAAGTACTTATAATTTGTTACCCATATTTATTTTTAATCATGAGTAATTTCATTTAGAATTTAAGTGACAATGTCGAATTATTGGGAAAATGTCAATAGCCATTGAAGAAAAAATAAAAGTTATTTTGTCAGGATTTCGGTTCAATTCTTAGGTTTTCCCCAAGCGCTCCACGTGCGATAATCCGCGCTCGGCGTCTTTGGAGGATTCGAAACCGAGGAGATATCCATGAACGTCACGATGTGGAATTGCTACGTCTGACCCTTCGCCTACCGGGCCATGGAATGGCTCAATCGTCTGCAGGAGAAAGACAAGAATCTTCAGGTCACCTACAAAGCGTTCGTGCTCGAGCAGATGAACTTCGGCCCCGTGCGCGGGGAGGACTGGAAGGCCTGGGAGGACAAGACCTTCCCCAGCCGCGACATCCCCCCGCACGAGGCGGCCAAGTGCGCCGGCCTTCAGGGGGAGGCCGCCTTTTCGAAGTACCATGTGGCCCTGCACCGCGCGCGGCACCGCGACGGGAAGGACATCACGAACCAGCTCTTCCTGCGCGACATCGCCGTCGAGGTGGGTCTCGACGTCGAGCGCTGGGAAGAGGACATGAAGAACGGGGCGGCGATCCCCCTCATCGCCCAAGATCACGAAGAGGCCGAAAAGGAGTGGGGCGTCTTCGGCGTTCCGACGCTCTACTTCGAGGAGGGCAAGCCCGTCTTCGTGAAGCTCGAGGAGGGCGACTGGGAGGGGACCGACGACGAGGGGCTCTTCCAGGTGGTCAAGGCAACCTCGGCCGAGCGGCCCTATCTCCTCGAGATCAAGACCCCGGAGTCGGCCAAGCGGGCCGCGGCCTCCGAGAAGAAGTACGCCAAGTACACGGGCCGGAACAAATAGCCGGCCCTCGGGGCCGGACGGGCGGAAACCATCGTGAGCGCTGATGAATCTCCCAAGCCGGTTGACCTGACCGTCGACAAGACGGCCCGTGAGCTTCGGATCGAATGGGCCGGCGGCGAGAAGAGCGTCTACGGCTTCGATTATCTTGTTGCTCTCTGCCCCTGCGCGATCTGCAATGAAAAGCGCCTGGAGCAGGTGCGCAACCCCCTGGCCGTGGTGAGCGGCCCGGCGGGTCCGGCCGTCCTGGGCGACGCCTCCATGGTGGGCCGCTACGCGATGAGTCTTTCATGGACGGGGGGATGCTCGAGCGGCATCTACTCGTTCGACTACCTCTATTCGATCTGCCCCACCCGGGCGAAGGAATCCCTGGAAGCGGAAACCCAGGAGAAGGGCGGGTAAGGAGAGCCGGATGGCGAATGCGAAGGATGTGCTGGAGGCCGCCCCCGCCGAGGAGGCCGCCCCCGCCGGGGAGGACATTACGACCCGGGTGGAGGCGCGGGACAAGCAGGACGACGCCTTCTGCTCCACCTGACTGAGCGGGCTGCTCCTCCTTTCGGTCTGGAAGGGATTGCGTTGGGCGGGGAGAATGGGAAAGAAGCTCATGGCCCCCTCGGAGAGAACCTGAGCCGCTCGATCCGCCGTTTCCCCCCCGGCCCGCCCGGCCGGGGGTTTTTTTATTGAGTGGAGGGGAAGAGGCCCTCTCAGCGCGCGGTGAGCATCCGCACCCTGGCCGCGATGACGATGGCCCCGACCGC
>JAZGDQ010000221.1:0-4028 GCA_036477985.1 bacterium | reverse complement strand
CGAGGGGATGCCCTCGTTCCAGAAGGCGTGCGCCGACTGGTACGGCAAGCGCTTCGGCGTGGAGCTCGAACCGTCCACCGAGGTTCTCTCCCTCATCGGCTCCAAGGAGGGCATCGCCCACATCCCGCTCGCCTTCGTGGACCCGGGCGAGTACGTCCTCGTGCCCGAGCCCTCCTACCCCGTCTACGAGATCGGCGCCCTCTTCGCCGGCGGGAAGGTGCACTTCATGCCCCTCAATGAGGAGCGCGGATACCTGCCCGACCTCTCGGCCGTTCCCACCGAGGTGGCCCAAAAGGCGAAGCTCATCTGGGTCAACTATCCGAGCAACCCGACCGCCGCCTGCGCCGAGGTGGACTTCTACAACGAGCTCGTCGAGTTCGCCCGAAGCCACAACATCATCGTGTGCAGCGACATCGCCTACTCGGAGATGGCCTTCGACGGCTACCGCCCCGTCAGCTTCCTCAACGCCGAGGGCGCAAAGGAGGTGGGCGTCGAGTTCCACTCCCTCTCGAAGACCTACAACATGACGGGCTGGCGCATCGGCCTCGCCGTGGGGAACGCCGAGGTGCTGGCCGGCCTGGGCGCGATCAAGACGAACGTCGACTCCGGGGTGTTCCAGGCCGTCCAGGAGGCCGCCATCCGCGCGCTGAGCGGCGATCAGACCTGCGTCGAGGAGATGCGCCGCACCTACCAGGGCCGCCGCGACATCATTCTCGAGGGCCTGGCCCGCCTCGGGCTCAAGGCCGAGCGCCCCAAGGCCACCTTCTACGTCTGGGTGCGCTGCCCGGAGGGCTACACCTCCGCCGAGTTCACGGCCCACATCCTCCAGACCTCCGGGGTCGTGACCACCCCGGGCGTGGGCTTCGGCCCCTCGGGGGAGGGCTTCATCCGCATGGCGCTCACCGTTTCCGGCGATCGCCTCCGCGAGGCGCTCTCCCGGTTGGAGAAGGCCGGCTTTTGAGCGGGGCGGCCCGCGCCTTCATCGCTCTGGGGGCGAACCTGGGCGCCCCGGCCGATCAGTTGCGCGAGGCGGCCCGCCGGCTCGGCGCCGCCGGGGGAATCTCCCTCGCCGCCGCCTCCTCCTTCTACCGGACTGAGCCGGTGGGCCCGGTTCCTCAGCCCCCCTTCCTCAACGCCGTCCTCGAGATTCGGAGCGAACATCCGCCCGGCCCGCTCCTGGAGGTCCTCCTCGGCATCGAGCGGGCCATGGGCCGGGTGCGCGGAGAGCGGTGGGGCGCGCGCCGCATCGATCTCGACCTCCTCCTCTACGGCGATTCGATCGTGGACGCCCCCGGCCTCCGGGTGCCGCATCCGCGAATGCACGAGCGGCGCTTCGTTCTCGCCCCCCTGGCTGAGTTGGCCCCCGGGGCCGTACACCCCGCGCTGGGGAGGACGGCGGCCGAGCTGCTGGCCGGGCTGGGGGAGGGGGGGGGCTGGGCCGAGCGCATCGAGGAGCGGTGGGAGGGGATTCCCACGCCTTCGGGCCGCCCGCCCGGGGGGTCCGGCTTGTGTTCGGGATCGAGTCTTTGAGAAAATTCGGGCCGCCGCCCAATCGCGCTGCCCGGGCCGCCTCCGGGCAGGGCCGGGGGGACGGCGCCGGGCGCCTCATCTGCGGGTGAGCCCCGCCTCCTGGGCCCCTCCGGCCGGGGGGGCGGCGCCGGGGCGCCCATGACGGGGGCGGCCATGATGGCGGCGGCCATGAGGGCGGCGGCGGCGAATCGAGTTGAGCGGGGCGCAGCGCCCTCCACCGGGGGTGGCGGCGCCCTTCACCGGGGGCGTGGCGCCCTCCTTCGGAATTTCCCGTCCCCCATCGGCCCGCGGGTCCCGCCCATGCGCATTATCGATTCCCCCTCCCGGATGCGAGCCGAGGCCGAGGCCCTTCGGGGGGAGGGCGGCCCCCTCGGCCTCGTCCCCACCATGGGAGCGCTCCACGAAGGGCACCTCAGCCTCGTTCGGCGGGCCGTGGGCGAGTGCGCGGCTGTCGTCGTGAGCATCTTCCTCAACCCCTCTCAGTTCGGCCCGGGAGATGATCTGGACGCCTACCCATCCTCCTGGGAGGCCGATCTGGCCGCCTGCCGGGCGGAGGGCGCCGCCGCCGTCTACGCCCCCTCGGCGGAGGCCATGTATCCCCCGGGCTTCGGCGCCTGGGTGGAGGTTCCCTCCCTCGCCGCGGGCCTTTGCGGCCCCCACCGCCCGGGCCACTTCCGCGGGGTGGCGACCGTCGTCCTGAAGCTCTTCGCCGCCTGCCGGCCCGACCGCGCCTATTTCGGCGCCAAGGACTACCAGCAGCTTGTCCTCATCCGCCGGATGGCGCGCGATCTCGACCTGGGGGTGGAGGTGATCGGCTGCCCCATCGTGCGCGACAGAGACGGCCTCGCCCTGAGCAGCCGAAATCGCTATCTCGACGAGGAAGAGCGCGAGCGCGCCCTCTCCCTCAGCCGGGGGCTGCGGCGCGCCGAATCTCTCCTTGCCGGGGGGGAGCGCGGGGCCGGCGCCCTCATCGCGGCGGCGCGCGAGGAGATGGAGCGCGCCCGCGCGGAGATCGACTACATCGCCGTGGTCGACCCCGAGACGCTCGCGCCGCTCGAGCGGGTGGAGGGCCCGGCGCGGATGGCGGTCGCCGCCCGGGTGGGGAAGACCCGCCTCATCGACAACATCCCGCTGGAGCCCTAGGCGATGGCCGCGGCCCGACATCCCATCCCGCGCGCGCGTGCGCGGTGGTGCGCCTGGCTCGCCGCCGCCGCGCTCCTGATCGCCGCCTCCGCCCGGGCGCAGCCGAGCGAGACGCCCGCCGAGCTGCTCCTCTTCGGCCTCAAATCCTACCGCGACGGATTCTACGAGCCGGCGGCCGACATCCTCCGCCGCTACCTCGCCCTCCGCCCCGCGGGAGAGGGCGCCGCCTCGGCGCGCTACTTCCTCGCGGAGGCGCTCCGCCGGAGCGGAATGCGGAAGAAGGCCGCCGCCGCCTACCGGGACTTCCTCGCCCGCCACGCCGGCGAGAAGCGGGCCGGCGAGGTCCGCCTCCGCCTGGGGGAGACGCTCGAGAAGTTGGGCGACACGGGGGGCGCCGTGCGCGCCTACGCCTCGGTGCGGGCGGGGCCCATGCGCGCCGAGGCGCTTCACCGGGCGGCCGCCCTTCACATCCAGCGCCGCGAGATGATGGGCGCCGCCTCCGCCCTGAAGAAATTCCTCGAGGCCGCTCCCCAGGATCCGCGCGCCGAGGGGGCCGCCTTCGAGCGCGCCCTCGCCCTGGACGCCCTCTCCAACCTCCCCGAGGCCGAGGCCGCCTACCGCTTCGCCCTCAAGCGCCACCCCGGGAGCCGCCGCAGCCGTCTCGCCCGCAGGCGGCTCGGCCTGAGTCAGCACAAGCGGGGCCGCCACGAGGCCGCCGCCGCCACCTTGTCCGATCTGTTGAAGCGCTCGCCCGGGGAGGGGAGCCGGGCCGAGGTGCGCCTCGCCCTGGCGGCCAGCCGATACGCCCGGGAGGAGTACGCCCGGGCGGCCGAGCACTTCGGCGCCGCCCTCTCGCTAACGCTATCGAAGAGCCAGCGCCGCAAGGCCGAGCGCGGCGCCGCCTCCGCCCTCTGGGAGGCGGGCCGCTACGAGCAGGCCACGGCGGCCTACCGGCGGGTGATCGAGAGCGCCCCGGCCGGAGAGGCCCCCCTCGGCCGCTATCTGCGCAGCATCGCGCGATCGGGCGGGTGCGACTGGGTGGGCCGCAAGGCGCTCCGCTTCGGCCTGAACACCCTCGGGCGCGGCGCCCGCCTCTCGCTGGAGGACCGCTTCCTTCTCGCCAACTGCCTCCAGGAGGCGGGGATGGAGGTGGACGCCACCAAGCGCTTCGAGGAGGTCGGGCGCGCCTCGCCCGGCTCGGTGGAGGGGGGCCTCGCGGACCTGCGCCTGGCCGAGTTCCTCGAGAAGTCGGGACACGGGAAGGAAGCCTCGGCCCGCTACGAGAAGGGGGTGAAGACGGCCCTGGCGCTCAAGGACAAGAAGGGGGGCGGCGTCCGCCATCTCCTCGAGGCCGC
>JAZGDQ010000220.1:0-3108 GCA_036477985.1 bacterium | reverse complement strand
GTCAAGACGGCGCGGGCGCCCCTCCGCCGGCCCTTCTTTCCTGGGCCTGAGCTTGACTTTTCCCAGGGGCCGAACGATCCTCCCCCCGCGTTGTGCCGCTAGCTCAGTTGGTCGAGCAACGGACTTTTAATCCGTAGGCCCGGGGTTCGATCCCCCGGCGGCACACCAGCCTTCATCCCCGGGAATCAAGGGATGTCCCGCCCGGCGTCCTCTCCCGCGGCCCCCCCCCGGCCCAGTTGCGCGCGCGCGTTCGGGGCTGGCTCCTCCGCGCCGCGAGGATGTGAGGGGGGCGCTCTTCCCGCCGCCGCGTTCTCAGCGAAAGTCGCTCTCCCACAGCCCCCGGAGGCGGGCCATGGCCTCCTCGGGGAGCCCCCCGGCGCCGGTGCAGGCGGCGGCCTCCTCCACGTGGGCGGTTTCGGAGAATCCCAGGAGGACGGTGGAGACCTCGGGCTTCATCAGGGCGAAGCGGATGGCGGCCTCGGGGATGGTCCGCGCGAAACCCTCCGTGAGCCAGCCCAGCGCGCGCCCCCTCTCGGCGTCCCTCGGAAAGTCGGAGCCGCGCGAGAGGGTCTTGGGGGTTTTGCCCCCCGCTTCCGCCCGCGGAACGATGGACCCCCTCCCCAGGATCCGGATGGCGAGCACCCCCATCCCCGCCGCCGCGGCCCGGTCGATGATGAGGCCGTAGTCCAGGGCGCCGAAGCCGGGGGGCGCCGGATGCCCGCCGGTCGGATTGAGCAGGTTGTAGTAGGCCTGAATCGTGTCGAACGCGCCGCTGTCGACGAGGGCGTGGAGGGCGTCCGGCGCCCCCAGGCCGGTGAAGCCGAAATGCCGAACCCGGCCCCGCTCCCGCAGCTCCCTGAAACCCTCCAGCACGCCGCCCTCGCCCAGGACGTCCTCCGGACTCAGCGTGTGGCCCGACCACCCGCCGCCCTCTCCCTCCGGGGCCACGTGGTTGTGGAGCTGGATGATGTCCACCGCCTCCCGGCCGAGGCGCGCGAGGCTCCCCTCCACCGATTCCACCGTCGCCTCCCGCAACCGGCCCGCCGACTCCTTCCCCAGGCGCACCTTGGTGGAAACCGTGGCCTCCGCCCCGGTCTCCTCGAGCAATCTCCCCAGGTTGGTCTCGGACGATCCCGCGCCGTAGGCCGGGGCGGTGTCGAAATGGTTGATCCCCAAATCCAAGGCGCGGCGCACGGCCCCGAGCTGCGCCTCGTGATCTCCGCTCGTCAGCAGGCCCGCCGCCGCGCCGCAGCCGAAGGCGATCTCGGATATCTCGATGCCGGTCCTTCCCAGTTTCCGGTATTGCACGTCCGCGTCCTCCGGTGTGTCTGGCGAAAATGGAAAACGAATTCACAAACGGGAGTTTCCGCCATTTTGCCACATCCGCCCCGCGCCCCGAAGCGGGAAGACGGGCGGAGGGGAAAGATCTTCCGGAGCCTTTTCTGCGCCGGGAGGGAAAGATCTTCCGGAACCTTTTCTGTAGAAAAGTTTGCGGGCCTCCAAAAGACATAGTGCGAATGCGCCTTCGCCGCATTCGCGCAGAGGGAGAGAGAAGAGAGGCGGCGCCGGGGGATTTGTTAGGGAGATTGGCTGATTCGAGATGACCCGCGGTATCGAAAGAATTCAAGGCAAGAGGAAATCGACCGCAAACCCCCTTTCCTTTTGAGCCGAAAGATGAGTAAGGGCCAGGAAGGGTGGTTCTCTCGGCGGGAGTGCGATGTTTCGGCTCCCTACCGCCCCAGGCCCGTCAGGGCGCGCCGGGCGCCGGCGCTTCCCTGGGCGGCGGCCCTGGCGTACCACTTGCGCGCCTTCGCGCGGTCCTTCGCCACCCCGCGGCCGAGCTTGTAGGCCAGCGCGAGGTTGTACTGGGCGTATGCGTTTCCCCCCTCGGCGGCCTTGCGGTACCACCTCGCCGCCTCGAAGAGGGATTTCGCCGTGCCCATGCCGTGCTGGTGCATCCAGCCGATCTTGAGCTGGGCGTCGGTGTCGCCCTGGGCGGCGGCCTTGCGGAACCATGCGAGGGAGCGGGCGAAGTCCTTCTTCACCCCCTTCCCGTTGGTGTACTTGATGCCCATGTTGAACTGGGCGGCGGCGTTCCCCGCCTCGGCGGCTTTGCGGTACCACTTCACCGCGGTGGGGTAGCTGCTCGGGACCCCGTGGCCGAAGTCGTACAAGTAGGCGAGCATGTTCTGGGCGGCGGCGTCTCCCGCCTCGGCGAGGCGGTGGAATTCCTGGGCGGCGGCGTAGTACTCGCCCCCCTCGTAGGCCGCCATCGCGGAGCCGAAGTCCGCCCGCGCGGGGGCGGCGGTGAGAAGAAGCGCCAGAAGGACTCCGGCCGCTCGGGCGCTCGCCGCCGCGGCCCGGCGCGCCGGAAGGGCGCCGCGATGGCGCCGCGCCGCCCGCTCTCTCTCTTTCCGCGTCTCGCTCATGGGATTCTCCCCCCTCCTCCTCCTCACCTTTCCTCTCCCCTTCCAACCCGCGGGGAGCGGGGCTCTTTCAAGGCCGGGTCCCCTCGGCCGAGGGCCGCCGGGGGCGCAATTTCGCCAACGCCCGGATCTCTCCGTTCCGGAATGAAAAACAATCGGTGGGGGAAAATATTTCCCGGCCCGCGAGGGGGGAGAGAGTGAAGGATAGCGTACGGGGGGAGTGGCGCCCCATCGGCTCCGGACGGATGGGGGGGGAAGATAAATGAAGACGGAGGAGGAGGAAAGAAAAACGGGCCGGGGGAGGGGTGTCCCTCCCCCAAGCCCGCATCCTCGGTGCGGCCCACCCTATTTTTTCTTGCAGTCGCAGGGATTCACCCCTCTTCAATCGGTGGCTTTCTTGAATTCGACCTTGCTCCCGCCTTTCGAAAGGCTGCCTTTTTTGTAGTCGCAGGGATTTTTCCCCTCTTCCAACTCCTTCGAGGCGCAGGGATTTTTCAGCTTGAGTTTGCTCTTTATCGGCGCATCGCCTTTCTTGTAAGCGCAGGGGTTGGGGCCCGTGCCCTTCTTGTAGTCGCAGGGGTTTTTCCCCTCCTCCAATTCCTTCGCCGCCTGGGCGGGGGCGGCGGCCAGGAGCAGGGAGGCCGCCGCGAATCCGAGCATCAGCACCTTAAGTTTCTGCATT
>JAZGDQ010000022.1:0-3855 GCA_036477985.1 bacterium | reverse complement strand
GCGGCGCCTGCCCCTCATCGCCAAGGTGAGCCAGCGCACCATCGACCGAGACTTCCGCTACGCGCGCGATTGGGGCGTTTGATCCCGGACCCGGGAGGGCCAACGTCCCCGCCCCCGCCTCCTCCTTGATGAATCGATGATCTTATGGCATTATGGTGAATCCCTTGGTTTTGGGGGGTGAAGCCGGATAATTCGGATTGTGTTGATTTTGCAAGGGGAAAAGCGTGCTTAAATCTGGAGCGAAAGCGCCCGCATTCGGCCTGCGGGACGGAAACGGGAAGATTCACCGGCTCTCCAAATACCGGGGCCAGAAGGTCATTCTCTACTTCTATCCCAAGGACGGGACTCCGGGATGCACGTTGGAGGCCGCCGAATTCAATAAGAACCTGGGCAAAATCAAGGCGACGGGGGCCGTCGTCTTCGGCGTGAGCCCGGACAACGAGGTGAGCCACAAGCGTTTCAGCGAGGAGCTGAGCCTGGAGTATCCCCTGCTCGCCGACCCGGACGGCGAGGTGGCCACGAAGTACGGCGCCTACGGGGAGAAAAAGCTCTACGGGAACACCTTCAACGGAATCTTCCGGAGCACCTTCATCATCAACGAAGAGGGGCGGATCGAGGCGGTCTTCGAGAACGTGAAGGTGAAGGACCACACCAAGGAGATTCTGAAGGCGCTCTGAGGGCCGCCGCGCCAAGAGCGCCGGACATGCCGGGCTCCCTTTGCGGGATGCCCGGTTTTTTTGTTTCCTTCTCTCACTTCCCGCGATCTCCTCCCGCCGCCGAATTTTTGTTTTGAAGTCATCCGCGGAAAATACGAGAATGGGGGCCGAGGTCGCCGCCGCGCGCTCCCGGGCGCCGGAAGGGGGGAGGAGTTGAGATGAGTCATCCCGAGCGGATCGTCTGCCTGACCACCGAGACGACCGAGATCGTCTACGCCCTCGGGGCGGGGGACCGCGTGGCCGGGGTGTCGGGCTACAGCGTCCGGCCCCCCGAGGCGCGGAAGAAGCCCCGCGTCGCCGCCTTCTCCTCGGTGAAGATGGAGGCCCTGCTTCGCCTGGAGCCCGACCTCGTGCTCGCCTTCTCGGACGTGCAAAAAGAGATTGTGCGCGACCTTGTGGGGGCGGGCCTCACCGTCCTCGCCCTCAACCAGCGCAGCTTCGCCGAGATGTTCCAGGCCGTCCGCCTCATCGGGGGCGCCATCGGGCTGCCCGGGCGCGCCGAGGCCCTCGTGGCCGAAATGGAGGCCGAGGTCGAGGCCGTCCGCGAGCGGGGGCGGGCCCTTCCCCGCCGGCCGCGCGTCTTCTTCGAGGAGTGGGACGATCCCCTCATCAGCGGAATCGGCTGGGTGGGCGAGGTCATCGAGCTCTCCGGCGGGGAGAACATCTTCGCCGAGCTCGGGGAGCGCAAGGCCGGCCCCGACCGCGTGGTGGCGCCCGAGGAGGTGGTGCGCCGCGACCCGGAGGTGATCGTGGCCTCCTGGTGCGGCAAGCGGGTGAGCAAGAAGCGGATCCGCTCGCGCCCCGGTTGGTCCGCGACGGCGGCCGTGCGCGAGGGGCGAATCTACGAGATCAAATCCCCCGACATCCTCTCCCCCGGCCCCTCCCTGCTGCGGGGTCTCAGCCAGATGCAGGAGATCCTGCTGCGGGAGTTCGCCTGATCCGCCCCGCCCCGGGCGCCGCGCTTTCTCCCTCCCCGGCGCTCTGGTATTCTTCCTCCCTCTCGCGGACATGGACCGGGCGCGCCGCCGGTTGCGGTGCGGCCCACGTTTTGGATTCGATCAGGAGGAATTCGATTTATGGCCATGAACATTCGACCCAAAGAGCTTCCCGAGACGACCGACAACTGGGCCGAGGCGGACTTCAAGGGGCACGCCAAGAGCATCGTCACCACCAAGAGCGGCCACACCATCATCATCGACGAGCCCCAGCGCCTGGGCGGGTCGAACGAGGGCCCCTCGCCGACGGGCTACCTCGTCGCCTCCCTCGCCGGGTGCACGGCGGTCATCCTCGAGCGTTGCGCGAAGGACGCCAAGCTGGAGATCGACTCCCTCCGCATCAAGTCCAACATCGTCTACAGCCCGCGCGGCATCGCCGGCCAGGAGGGCTATCAGGCCCACCCGACCGAGGCGCACAGCGACGTCTGGCTCGAGATCAAGGCCAGCGACGAGCAGATCGAAGCCCTCAAGGCGGACTACTTCCGCCGCTGCCCCGTCCACGGCCTCTTCCGCGCGAGCGGGTGCAAGATGGTGGACAACTGGCACATCAACGAGTAGCGGCGGCGCGGCGGCTGCCGCGCGCCGGAAAGAAAAAGGCCCCCTTCGCCGGGGGCCTTTTTTGGTTTGGCCGATGGCGCGCCTCGCCCCTACTTCTTCCTCTTCAAGCTCCGGTAGACGGCGCCTACCCATTTCCGCGTGTTGACGAAGCCCCAGCTCCAGGATTTGCACTTTGCGGAAGCCCTTCGAGCTGAACCTGGTGAATCGTTTTTCCCTTTTTGATCTTTCCCCGCACGATCTCGATGGTCTCGGTCATCATCCGGTGGAAGGCGCGCAGGGCCGCCGCCGGCGGCTTTCGGAATGCCTATAAAAGGGAAACACGCGGGATCGTACGCCATTCCCCGCCCGCCGGGGAGGTGCGGCGGAGGACCGCCAGGATTCAGGCCCGGGTTCGCGCCCCGCCCCCGCCCGGGGTATATTCATCCCCTGCGCGAACGAGACCGAGACGCAACAGCCGGACGCCCGAAGCCGCCGGCAAGGGGGGATCTTCCTTGAACGCAGCCGTGGACGAATTCGAGTTCTTCTTCGAAAAGGCCTGGTCGGACGGCCTGCCCGTCGTCGCCCCGACCGAGGAGCGCATCGCGCGCATGCTCGACGGAAGTGCCCGCCACCCGGAGGAGGTCCTCGGCGAAGTCCCCCCCGCCGATGAGGAGGCGAGCGTCCGCACCGTCGCGATTCACGCCGTCATGGCCGGCTGCAAGCCCGAATACCTGCCCGTCGTCATCGCCGGCATGGAGGCCGTCCTGGACGAGCGGTTCAACATGAACGGCATCCAGGGCACCATGCACAGCTGCGCTCCCCTGATGATCGTGAACGGCCCCTACGCGAAGGAGATCGGCCTCCACGGCGGCTCGGGCTGCTTCGGCCCCGGCTTCCGGGCGAACGCCACCATCGGCCGCGCCATTCGGCTCATGCTCTTCAACCTGGGCGGGGGCATCCCCGGCGTCGTCTCGATGACCACCTTCTCCCAGCCCTCGCGCTACACCTTCTGCATCGCCGAGAACGAGGCGGACAGCCCCTGGGAGCCCCTCTCCGAGAGCCGCGGCTTCGCGCCCGGGGAGAACGTCCTCACCGTGGTCGCCTGCGAGAACCCGCAGATCACCTTCGACGACACGAGCAGCGCCCCCGAGCGCATGCTCGTCGCCGTCGCCGACACCATGTCCCACATGGGGAGCCTGAACACGCTGGGCAGCGGCGACATCGTCGTGGCCATGGGCCCCGAGCACGCGCGCCTCTGCGCGAAGGCCGGGCTCTCCAAGGCGGACGTGCGCGGGCGGCTCACGGAGATGGCGGGCCGCCGGATCGGCGACCTCAAGCGCGGGGGCGGCTACCGCGAGGAGCGCGTCCGGGCCCTTCCCTTCCCGGTCGATATGGACGACGACGACGTCTTCATCCCCACGGTCAAGCATCCCGACTGCCTGCACATCATCGTGGCCGGCGGCATCCCCGGCCCGATCAGCATGGTCCTCCACGGCTGGAACGCCTCGAGCCGCCCGGTCTCGAAGAAGATCGAGGTGTAGGAGGCGCCGATGGACGAATTCGAGTTCTTCTTCGAGAAGCCCTGGTCGGACGGCCTTCCCGTCGTC
>JAZGDQ010000219.1:0-8799 GCA_036477985.1 bacterium | reverse complement strand
TCCTCCCCGCCGAGTCCGTAGCAGGCCGGCCCGGGCGAGGCGCCCTGGCTCTCCGGCCCCACCTTGAGGAGGCCCAGGTTGTCGATGCGCGCGATGCTGCCGCCCCCTGCCCCCGCCTCGATCAGATCGATGCAGGGCACCTGGATGGGCAGGCCGCTCCCTTGCTTGAAGCGCTTCACGCGCGCGATCTCGAAGCGGAAGGCGATGCGGGGCTCTTCGTCCTCGATGACGCAGGACTTCGCCGTGGTCCCGCCCATGTCGAAGGCGACGATGTCCTTCAGGCCGCTGAGCTTTCCGAAGTGGACGGCCGCGAGCACGCCCGCCGCCGGACCCGACTCGAACATGCGGATGGGGTTCTTCGCGGCGGTCTCGGCCGTGCCGATCCCGCCGTTGGAGAGCATGATGTGGAGCGAGACCGACTCCAGGTTCTTTTCCAGGTCCTCGAGGTACTGCGATACGATGGGCTGGATGTAGGCGTTGGCCACCGTGGTGGAGGTGCGCTCGTACTCGCGGATCTCGGGACACACCTGGGAGGAGAGGCTCACGTGGATGCCGGGGAAGGCGTCGGTGATCACCTTTCCGATGAGCTCCTCGTGCTCGGGATTGATGTAGGAGTGAAGGAGGCAGACGGCGATGGATTTCGCCCCCTTGTCCACGAGAGCCTGGATGGTGACCCGGACCTCCTGCATGATGAGGGGCTGGAGGATGTTCCCGTCGGCGGAGATGCGCTCGGTCAGCTCGCGCCGCAGGGGCCCGGACACGAGGGGCTCGGGGAATTCGGGATTCAGGTCGTAGATGTCGTAGCGCGACTCGCGCCCGAGGAGGAGAATGTCCTGAAACCCCTTGGTCGTGAGCAGGCCGGTGGTGGCGCCCTTGCGCTCGATGATGGCGTTGGTCGCCAGGGTGGTGGCGTGAATGGCCTGGGTGAGGTCGCGGAAGCGGAGCTTCTCCTCATCCAGAAGGGTGCGCAGACCCGCCAGGGCCCCGATGGAGGGGTCGTTCGGGGTGGTCAGGTACTTGCCGATGGCGGTCTTCCCGGTGGCGGGATTGTAGATCACGATATCGGTGAAGGTGCCCCCGATGTCGATGGCCGCCGCCAGCCGCCGGCTGGATTTTGATGGTTCGGAAGCGGAATGGGTCATATCTGGGTCGTTGCCTGTTGCCTCTAAGGGAATTCGGAAAGGCGAGGCGGCCGCCAATTTCCATACGCCGGGGAGAGCCAATCACCAAAACCATATATACCTATATAAATCATGGAGTTTTGTCAATCCTCTAAGATTCGATATGCTTGTAACTAATTGATTTTAAAGGGTATAAAAATGTGACACCGGTTGAATTTTAATGAAGATTATAAACTTTATGATACCTAAATCACCTCCCCCCCCGCCGGAACCACAAAGGGCCGGAGGGAGAGCGCCCGGTCGGGCGCCGCCTGGAGCCTGGGCGGCGCCGGAACGGGGTTGGGGCGTATGAAAATGATGGCGCGACGGAGTTTTTCCTTTGCCCGCAAGGGAAAATAGTGAATCCGCGCCGCGCCCCCGTCCCGGGGGAGGGGCCGGGCGGCCGAGGCCGGGCCGGGAGGGCGAATCCCCGGGGCGAGGGGAGAGGGGAGATGCCGTGAATCCGAGGAGAGGGCGGCGGGCCGTGGTGATCGACTGCGACCCCGGGGTGGACGACGCCCTCGCGCTGGCGATGGCCCTGGTCTCCCCCGAAATCGAGATCCTCGCGGTGACGGCGGTCCAGGGGAACGTCCCGGCCCGCTGGGCCCGCCGCAACGCCCGCCGCGCCCTCACCTTCTTCGGCGCCCATCTGGAAGGCCCCCCGTCCCTTCCGCCCGTCCACTCCGGCGCCTCCTTCCCCCTCCTCCGCCGCCGGGTGGACCGGAGGGTGTCCGCCGCCATCCACGGGCGGGACGGCCTCGGGGACATGTTCTCGGGCGGGCGCCGGCCTCCGGCCCTCTCCCCCGCGCCGAAGGAGCCCGCCGACCGGCTGATCGCCTCCCTGGCCCGGAGGATGGGGGGGGACCTGACCCTGGTGGCGCTCGGCCCCCTGACCAACCTGGCCCTGGCCGTCCGGCGCGCGCCGCGGGCGATGGCGCGGGTGGGGCGGATCGTCGTCATGGGCGGGGCGGCGCGGATGCCCGGAAACGCCGCCCCGGCGGCGGAGTTCAACATCCACTGCGACCCGCACGCGGCGGACCTCGTTCTGGGCTGCGGGGCGCCCATCACCCTGGTGGGGCTGGACGTCACCCGCCAAACCATCCTTCCCGCCAAAGCCCTCCGGGGGGGCGGAGCCTTCCGCCGGGCGCTGCGCGACCTCACCCGCCCCTACGCCGCCTTCTCGAAGGCGAACCGGGGGGAGGACGGAATCATCCTCCACGACCCCCTCGCCCTGGCGGCGGCCATCGACCCCTCCCTCGTGCGGTGCGAGACGCGCCCCGTCCAGGTCGAGTGCGGGGACGGCCCCGCCCGGGGGATGACGGTGGTGGACCTTCGGCCGGAGGCGGGGCTGCGGGAGGGCGGCGCCGGGGGGATGGTGGATGTCGCCCTCGAGGTGGAGGCGGAGCGCTTCCTCGCCTTCTTCCTTGAGCGGATGGGGCGCTACCGTGGCTGGTAGGCGGGCCTCTGGGCCGGCGTCCCCCCGCTCGGGGACCGCCACCCCGAGGATACTCGTGGTGGGGAGCGCCAACCTGGACATCGTGGTCCCCGTCCCGCGCCTGCCCGCCCCGGGGGAAACCGTTCTGGGCGGGGCGCGGGGGGAGTATTTCGGGGGGAAGGGGGCCAACCAGGCCGTCGCCGCAGCCCGGGCGGGAGGGCGCGTCCGCCTCCTGTGCCTGACGGGGGAGGATCCGGCCGGCCGCTCCTACCGCCGGCGGCTGCGAGAAGAGGGAATCGCCCGGAGCGGCCTTCTCCGGGGGGAGGGCCGCACCGGAGCTGCCCTCATCGTGGTGGACGATGCCGGCGGGAACCAGATCGCCGTCTCCCCGGGCGCGAACGCCCTGCTCACCCCCCGGCGGCTCAGGGGCCGGGAGGCGCTGCTGGATTACGGGGATGTGGCCCTGGCCCAACTGGAGATTCCGGCGGGGACGGTGCGCCTGGCCTTCCGCGCGGCGAGGCGGCGGGGGGCGACAACCATCCTCAATCCCGCCCCGGCCTCCGGTCCCCTGCCGGCGGGGCTGCTCGCCCTGGTGGACGTCCTGGTCCCCAACGAGACCGAGGCGGCGGCTCTTCTCGCCAGGAAGGGGGGCGGAGGAGGAGGAAAAGAGAGGACAGAGGAGGCGCTCCTGCGGCTTTGCCGGGAGCTGCGGGGGCTGGGTCCCGCGGCGGCCGTTCTCACGGCGGGGGCGCGGGGGGCCTTCTTCATGACGGAAGGGGGCGGCGGCCGCGTCCGCCCCCCGGCGGGGCTCCGCGCGGCCGATGCCACCGGGGCGGGGGACGCCTTTTGCGGCGCCCTGGCGGTCCGGCTCGGGGAGGGAGCCGAGATGGGGGAGGCGGTGCGCTTCGCCGTCGCGGCCGCCTCCCTTTCGGTCCGAAAGCGCGGGGCCCAGGCGGGTTTGCCCGGGCGCGCCGCGGTCCTTCGGGCGCTGAAGCGGACCCGCCTGGAGCGGGCTCCCTCCGGTTGACTTCGGGTTTCATCGCCCTTAGGGTGCTCATCTGAGACAAGTCAAATGCCGCTTTCACTGAGGCGATTTCACATCCCGAGGGCCACACCTGATGCCAATGGATTGGGACGATTTCAAGGGGAGAAGGGGAGGCGGGGGGGGCGGACCCCCGCAGTTTAAGATGCCCGAGTTCCGCCTCCCGAATTTGAAAGGCCTTCCGGTCGTCGCCATCATCGGCATCGCCGTGATCATCTGGCTCATCTCGGGCGTCTTCACGGTGGGGCCGGACGAGCAGGGCATCGTCCTGCGCTACGGCCGAATCACCCGCGTCGTCTCCTCGGGGCTGAACTACCACTTACCCTTCCCCTTCGAGACCGTGTACACCCCGAAGGTCACCAAAGTGCGGCGGCTCGAGATCGGCTTCCGGACGATCGACCCGGGCCCGCCGGCCCGTTATTCGGACCGGCCCAACGAGTCGCTCATGCTCACGGGCGACGAGAACATGGTGGACATCGACCTCATCGTCCAGTACCGGGTCGTTGATGCGGCGAAATTTCTCTTCAACGTCCGGAATCCGGAGACCACGGTGCGCCTCGCCGCCGAGGCCTCCATCCGGCAGGTGATCGGCAGCAAGCCCATCGATGAGCCCCTCACGACGGGTAAGGGCGTCATTCAGCAGGAGACGCTGACCGAGATTCAACGGGTCCTGGACAGCTACGACAGCGGGCTCCAGGTGATGGCCGTCCAGCTTCAGGACGTTCAGGCTCCCAAGGAGGTGATCCAGGCCTTCAAGGACGTCGCGAGCGCGAAGGAGGACAAGAACCGTCTCATCAACGAGGCCAAGGGATACCAGAACCAGGTGATCCCCGAGACGCGGGGCAAGGCGGCCCAGGTCCTCCGGATCGCCGAGGCGTACCGGGAAACCAAGATTCGAAGGGCGCGGGGCGACGCCAACCGGTTCTCGGCCATGCTGGCCGAGTACCGGAAGGCCCCGGCGATCACCCGAAAGCGGCTGCACCTCGAAATGATGAGCGATGTCATGCCCACCGTGGACAAGATCATCATGGACAGCAAGGGCGGCTCCGGCGTGCTGCCGATCCTCACGCTCAGGGGCAACGCTCTCGAAAAGGCGGTGAAGTGATGCGCGGGGGCGCCGCAATTCCCAAGAAGACCATGGGCATCGCCGTCGCCGTCGTGGCGGCGCTGATCCTGGTCAATGCGGTGTTCTTCACCGTGCGGGAGGACAGGCAGGTCGTCGTCACCCGCTTCGGCAAGCCGGTCCGCGACATCCGGGATCCGGGCCTCTACTACCGGGTCCCCTTCATCGATCAGATCACCACCTTCGACAAGCGCCTCCTGGAATACGACGCGAGCCCGACCGAGATCATCACACTGGAAAAGAAAACGCTCGTGGTGGACAATTTCTCCCGGTGGCGCATCATCGACCCCCTCCTGTTCCTCCAGACGGTCCGCAACGAGGTGGGCGCCCAGGCGCGGCTGGACGACATCATTTACAGCGAGCTGCGCCTCGAGCTGGGACGCAAGGATTTGCTCGAGATCGTGGCCACCCATCGCGCCGAGCTGATGAGGCTCGTCACCAAAGAGAGCGACCGGAAGGCGCGCGCGTACGGCATCCAGATCGTGGACGTTCGGCTCAAGCGCACCGACCTTCCCCAGGAGAATCTGAACGCGATATTCGGGCGGATGAAGGCCGAGCGCCAGCGCATCGCCCGGCAGTACCGCTCCGAGGGAAAGGAGGAGGCCCAGAAGATCCGCGCCGAGACGGACCGCGAGCGTGACATCCTCCTGGCCAAGGCCTACGAGCAGGAGCAGGAGATCCGGGGGGTCGGGGACGCGAAGAGCATCGAAACCACCGCCCGGGCCTTCGGCCAGGCGCCCGATTTTTACGCCTTCCTCAAGAGCATGGAGGTGTACCGGGATACCCTGAAGAAAAAGACCACCCTCATCCTCCCGGCCGACAGCGCTTTCCTCAAATTCCTCCAGAGCGAGGGGAAGGCGAAGTTGGCGCCGTAGCCGGCCGCCGCCGCCCCGGGCGGGGCGGACAAGAAGACCCCCTAGCTGTCAATTCCCACCACGTTGTTCAGCGGCCCGAGTCTACAGGGTCGGGACCGAAGGTGGGGCTGGAGGTGGGCCGACGGCCCCGCCACCGTGCGCTCCTGCTTTTCCCCTCCCCCTCCGGCAGGACTTCGGACTTCGGCGAGCTAACCTCGGCCTGACTTCGGACTTCGGCGAGCTCAGCCGAGCCGCGAGCTCAGACTTCGGCGAGCTCAGTCGAGTCGTCGAGCCGAGCTCGGGTCGAAGGCAGTCGAGCGAGGGAGGGGGAGAAAAAAGCGATCCTCCCAGAGGGCGGGAATAAAAAGCGCAGTCCCGGGGCGGAAGGGAATGAGAGGCTATCTCCAGGCGCCCCGCCGCCCTTTCGGGGCCGACTCCCAGGGGGTCGGGGCCGAAGGCCCCGCCACGCCTCCCGGCGATTCGTTCTTATGAACAACCTGCTTAGATTTCACACCTCGCCCTCCGGACAAGCGGGCACACCACCTGCAAGGGAGAGCAAGGAAGGCCCCCCGCCGGGGGCGCGCCTGCGGCTTGCCCGGCGCCTCTCGGGACCGCTCTCCGGGGTGTCTCCCGCCAGGCCGCGGGTCTCCTCCCCCTGGAGGCTCCCGTTTGAGGGCCGCCTCCCGGGGGAAGGGCCGCCCTTGCGGGCGTCACCCCTTGGGCTTCCCGCCTGCGGGGCTTCCCCTCCCTCCGGCCCATTTCGGGGGCCCTCCTTCCTCCGGGCAAATTATTTTCAAGAAAATCGAAAAAATCGCTAAAGTCCCCCTTCCAGAGCGCCGATAACGATGATGGAAGACTTTACCCGCAGGTTTTTAGGGGGATTCGCCCAATATGGTCCAGCCGATCTCATTGCCCTCCTCATTCGTGGTGAGCCGGCTCGAGGCCAAGGCGAATGCGGCCGGCATCCTCATCAGCAGCCTGGGGGCGGGCGCCGGCCTCAACGAGGAAGGGCAGAGACTTCTTCTAAGTGCAAGAAAATCAATTTCTTCCGTCGATTCTGGCGTGAGGGACGCTATTCTCAAGGGGCTGGAGGAGGTCGACGGCGCGGCTCTCGCCCGGCGGCTCGCCCCCCAGCTCCGGGACCAGCTCGCCGTGGCCGGGCTGTCCTCGGGCGGAGGCGGTCTTTCGGTCGGCCAGCAGCTGAGCCTCATCTCGGCGGGCCTTCGCAGCCAGAACATCCCCGGGGAGGGGGAGGTCGAAAGGGTCGCCCTGGTTTCGGTCCTGGTCTAGCGGAATCCTCCCCGCTGGGGAGAATGCCTCCCCGCTGGGGGAGGAAATGGGGAATCACGGAATGGGTCTCCGGTGGGGGCTGGGGAATTGGAGGTTGGAGGATCGATAGCGAAGCGAACCCTTCGCCAGAATGGGGGAGGCGGAGGGGCGGATGAACCGGGCCGCCTTCCATTGAGAAGAGGGCGGGTTATATAGCTGATTCATAAGGCCTTACAGGTCTTGACACTTTTTGGAACCTATGACGGCGAGGGTCCCCTTTTCGGGCGCTCCCGCGAGGGAGGGGGGATCCGCCCGGGGGTGTGAAAGGTTGTAAATCTTTTTTTTACAACCACTTGCAAAATATTTTCAATTATTATAGATTATGTTTATGCCACAGTAGCGCTTCGGGGGAATGTGCCATGGTGGACAGAGTTCAGAGCACTCCTTTCGCAGGCCTGAACGCGCAGCAACTCGCTGTGCAAAGGGACATCCTGCGCCCCTTGATCGAGGATCTCGACGCGGGCGGGGCCGCCGACCAGTCTCCCCGAGTGCCTGAGGGGGAAGAGGAAGAGGCTCCCGAAGCCCCCGAGACTCCCCAGGTTCAAGTCGAGACGGACGAGCCGGAGTTCGAGGGCAGGCCCCCGCCCCAGCTCCAAAGAGTCGTCGACGCGCCCAACACCGTCCAGGTCATCCGCGATCTGGTCGGTCAGTTCCTCCGGGAGAACGCCGTCGACACGAACACCGGCGGCGGAGAGGCTGCGTTGCCCCCGCCGGACACCGTTCCGGATGACGCCGGCGCTCAGCTCCAGGTGGCGATCGGGACCACGCCCGCTCCCCCGCCCGTTGAGACGCCGCCTCCCGCCGGGGCGGATGAGCCCGTCGAGTTGCTCGGCGGAAATGCGCCGGAGCCCGGACAGGAGCCGATTTTCGCCGAGCCCGGCGGAACGCCTCCGCCGGATGCGGCCGCCCCCGCTCCCGAGGTGGAGACGCTCGGCGGTGGCGCGGCCGCGCCTCCGCCCGGGGTTCCGGAGACTGAGCAGCCCGTGCCCGCGCCGGACGCCGCCGCGCGCGGCGTGGTCGTCGACGTCGTCGCCTGACCGATCTCTTCCCGCGGGAAACCGCGGTGCGACAATAAGCGAACGCCCTTTTGTATTCGTCGGCATGGCGGGGTTTGAGCTTTGGCGCCGGTGCGACAATAAGCGAATGCCCTTTTTTATTCGTCGGCATGACGGGGTTTGAACTTTAGCGCCGGCCAGGAATTTTTTGGAACGGAGAGTGGAATGGCGGATCCCGTTGCCATCGGAGCGAGTGCAAGCGGCGTAGGCGCGAGGCCTTCCTCCGCCGCGACGGGCCGGGACGTCGCCCAAAAATTTCCGATCAGCCGGGACAACATCATCCGGGGGTTGGAGGGATCCACCCAACTGCCCCCGAAGCCGGGGCTCGTCATCAGTACGCTCGAGGCGATAGCGATCGAGCCGTTTCAGAGCAACAAGGGTCTTCCCGGCCGGGGGGCTGTCGTCGACTTCCTGGCCTGATCGTTTCTGGGGATTTGCACGGGCGGCGCCTATCGTTCGGGCGGCGCCGAATGGGATCTGTTTCACCGGCTTGAATCCGGTGCGGTTTTGGCAGCCTCGAATTTCGGTTCATTCTTTGCGGGGAAGTTCGAAATCTGGAGAAGTCCGAAACTTAAGGTCACGAAACGGAGGTTGACAGATGGTGGATTTGATTGGGTCGAGCACCGCAGCAGGGCCGGTCGTAGCGCCGCCGCCGCAGGAGAGCACCCCTCCGGCGGACGACGTCAACAGCGCGCCCTTGGCCGGCGGGCAGGTGACGGGAGAGCAGAGCGAGCCGCCGCCCGAGGCGGATGCGCCCGAGAACGACTCCCGGGGCTTGGTGGTCGACACCATTAGCTGAAC
>JAZGDQ010000218.1:0-6501 GCA_036477985.1 bacterium | reverse complement strand
GCGGAGGATCGCAGGCGCGGCGCAACCCAATGGGGTCCGCACCTGGACGATTTTCGGATCTTATTGGGGGGCCGCCGGGCGCGCGACACCGCCTCTCAGGGAGAACAGCGCGGGCTTATGATCCGTCTCGTTCTGGCCACCGCGGAGAGATACCGCGAGGCGTCGGGAGAGGAGCCGATCATCCTTTTGGACGACCTTAACTCGGAGTTGGACGAGGAGAGGAGACGGGAGGTTCTCCAATTCTTGGGGTCCGCCGGGGCCCAGGTGTTCGTCACCTCGACGGAGCGCCCGGAGAGAATGGATGTTCCGCCCGGCGAAGGGTGTTTTCAGATTGAGGAAGGCAGTTTAACCGCCTATTGAGAGACGCGGCCGGAGCGCCGCACCACGGAAGGGAATGAATGGCCACCAAGATGAATCCCAAAAAAGAGGCGAGGGGAAAAGCCGCTAAGTCGAAAAAGAGCGGGGCTCAAACGTATGAGGCAAAGGACATCCGCGTCCTGGAAGGCCTCGAGGCGGTGCGGAAGCGCCCCGCCATGTACATCGGGACCACAGGCCCCGCCGGCCTTCACCATCTTATTTATGAGGCCGTGGACAACAGCGTTGATGAAGCCATGGCCGGCTACTGCGACCTCATCGAGATCACCATCAACGCGGACGACTCGGTCGCCGTGCGCGACAACGGCCGCGGCATTCCTGTTGACCTTCACCCGACCGAGAAGGTGTCGGCCGCCGAGGTCGTTTTCACTAAGCTCCACGCCGGCGGCAAGTTCGAGAACAGCGCCTATAAAATCTCCGGCGGCCTCCACGGCGTGGGCATCTCCTGCGTCAATGCGCTCTCCGAGTGGCTTCACGTCGAAATCCGCCGCAACGGCCATCTCCACAAGATGTCCTTCGACCGGGGGAAGCCGCGCGGCCGCCTCAAGCGCGACCGGGAGGTGAAGAGCACGGGGACCATCGTCACCTTCAAGCCCGACGCGAAGATCTTCGAGTCCACCGACTTCCACTTCGACACCCTCGCGAGCAGGCTCCGGGAGCTCGCCTTCCTGAACAGCGGCCTGCGCATCATCCTCGAGGACTCGCGCGAGGACAAGAAGGAGGAATACTTCTACAAGGGCGGCATCATCTCGTTCGTCGAGCACCTCAACCGCTCCCGGACCCCCATCCACAAGAAGCCGATTTACATCCGCGGCGAGCGGAACGGGACGGTCATCGAGGCGGCCATCCAGTACAACGACGGCTATAACGAGATCCTCCTCACCTTCGCCAACAACATCAAGACCACCGAGGGCGGAACCCACCTCATCGGCTTCCGCAGCGCCATCACCCGGACCATCAACCGCTATGCGACGACGAACAACCTGCTCAAGAACGGGCCGGCGCCCTCGGGCGACGACGCACGGGAGGGGCTCAGCGCCATCGTGAGCGTGAAGCTTCCCGAGCCCCAGTTCGAGGGCCAGACCAAGGGAAAGCTCGGCAACTCGGAGATGAAGGGCCTGGTCGAGCAGATCGTCAACGAGGGCCTCGCCGACCATTTTGAGGAGAACCCCTCGGTCGCCCGCAAGATCGCCGAGAAGGCCATCCACGCGGCCCAGGCGCGCGAGGCGGCGCGCAAGGCGCGCGACCTCACCCGGCGCAAGGGCGCGCTCGACAGCGGGAGCCTGCCCGGCAAGCTCGCCGATTGCTCCGAGCGGGACCCCGAACGCTGCGAGCTCTACCTGGTGGAGGGCGAGTCGGCCGGCGGCTCCGCCAAGCAGGGGCGCGACCGCGCCTATCAGGCCATCCTTCCCCTCAAGGGGAAAATTCTCAACGTCGAGAAGGCGCGGCTGGACAAGATGCTCGGCCACGAGGAGATCCGCACCCTCATCACGGCCATCGGAACGGGCATCAAGGAGGACTTCGACGCCGAGAAGCTCCGCTACAATAAGATTGTGATCATGACGGACGCCGACGTGGACGGCTCCCACATCCGCACCCTTCTCCTCACCTTCTTCTTCCGCCACATGCCGCAGCTGATCGAGAACAACCACCTCTTCATCGCCCAGCCGCCGCTCTACAAGGTGCGGCGAGGCAAGAAGGAGATGTACCTGCGCGACGACCGCACCTTCGAGGACTTCATCATCTCCTCCGCCATCGAGGACGCCGAGGTCCGGCCCGCGCGCAACGGCGGGTCCAAGCGCTCGAAAAAGAGCAAGGGGGTGGCGCGCGTAAAGGGAGAGAGCCTGCGCAAGCTGCTCACCGGCCTGGGCGAGGCGGAGTTGGCGCGGGACCACTACACCCGGCGGGGAATGGACACCCGCATCCTCCAGCTCCTCGCGGACGAGCCGGACCTGACCGTAAAGCGGATCTCCTCGCCCAAGGGCCTCAAAGATGTGGAGCGCATGGTGAAGCGCCTCTTCAAGGAGGAGCATCCCGCCGACGGCGAGCCCGAGGCCCGGGTCCGCAAGGACGAGGAGACGGGCGAGCTGAAGGGAATCGTCTTCCGCTCCCGCCAGGCGGACCGCGACCTCACGACGCGGGTGGACGCCTTCCTCCTCGAGTCGGGCGAATTCAAGAGCCTGCGCGCCTCCTCCGAGGCGCTCGCCAAGATCGGCGAGCCGCCCTTCATCATCAAGACCAGCGCGGGGGACGATTCGGTGAACGGCGGAAAGGAGCTTCTCGAGCGCTTCCGCTCCCTGGGCCACAAGGGCCTCTCCATCCAGCGCTACAAGGGGCTGGGCGAGATGAACCCCGATCAGCTCTGGGAAACCACCATGGACCCCGAGCGGCGCGTCTTCCGGCGAGTGTCCATCGAGAACGACGAGACCGCCGACGGCGTTTTCTCCACCCTGATGGGAGAGAACGTCGAGATCCGCCGCGGTTTCATCGAAAAGCACGCCCCCGAAGTCCAAAACCTGGACGTCTAGCGGTCCATTCCCACCGCGTTGTTCAGCGGCCCGAGGCCCCCGGACAGCCCGCGTAGATTTCACATCCAGCTCCCCGGAGCCGGCGGCCGCAGCGCCCCGCCCGCGTCCGGAGGCGGGGATCCGAGGACCGGGACGGGGGCCCGGAACGGGCGTCCCGCCCGCCCTGTTTCCCTCCCCCCGAAGTCCCTGTTTCGGGGGCCTTTCGGGCGGGCGGAAAAGGCCGCTCAAACCGTTGTTTTACTGGTTATTTCGGGCAATTTGTGGTATAAGATCCGGGATAAGGCCCACCGGTTTCGCCTTGCCGATTTCGACGCCCCGCTAGGCTATCGATCGAAGGCCAACCAGACGATTCGCCGAGGAGGAGAACGCCCAAAGAATGGAGAGTTTGCGGCTGGTCAAAATCGAAGACGAGATGAAAACCTCGTTCATGGACTACGCCATGAGCGTCATCATCGCGCGCGCCCTCCCGGACGTGCGCGACGGCCTCAAGCCGGTTCACCGGCGAATCCTCACCACCCTTCAGGACCTGGGACTCCAGCACAACAAGTCCTTCCGCAAGTGCGCCAAGATTGCGGGCGACGTGAGCGGCAACTACCACCCCCACGGGGAGGCCGTGGTCTACCCGGCCCTGGCGCGCATGGCGCAGGACTTCTCCCTGCGGGGCCTCCTGGTGGACGGGCAGGGCAACTTCGGCTCCGTCGACGGCGATCCGCCCGCGGCCATGCGCTACACCGAAGCGCGCATGACCGAGTTGGCCGAGAACATGATCGCCGACATCGACAAGGAAACGGTCGATTTCGTCCCCAACTACGACAACACCCGCCGGGAGCCCTCGGTTCTGCCGGCGCGCGTGCCGAACCTCCTCCTCAACGGCTCCACCGGAATCGCCGTCGGGATGGCGACGAACATCCCGCCGCACAACCTGGGCGAGCTGTGCGACGCGCTCGTGCTCGTGCTGGAGAACGAGGACGTCGCCATCGAGAAGATTCTCGAAATCATGCCCGGCCCGGACTTTCCGACTTACGCAGTGGTTCACGGCCGCAAGGGAATCAACGAGTACTACCGCACGGGGCGCGGCCACGTACAGCTTCGCGCGCGGGCCCTCGTCGAGGTGGACGCGCGCACGGGGCGCCAGTCCATCGTCGTCACCGAGATTCCCTACACGGTGAACAAGGCCCGGCTCATCGAGAAGATCGCCGATCTCGTCCGCGACCAGAAGATCCGGGAGATCTCCGACATCCGGGACGAGAGCGACCGCAGCGGGATGCGCATCGTCATCGACCTCAAGCGCGACGCGATCGGGGGCGCGATCCTGAACCAACTGTACAAGCACACCCAGATGCAGACCACCTTCGGGGTCATCATGCTCGCCCTGGTCAACAACCAGCCGCGCGTCCTGGGCATCCGGGAGGCCATGTCCCACTTCCTCCGCTTCCGGAGGGAGATCGTCCTGCGCCGCAGCCGGTACGAGCTGCGCAAGGCCGAGGAGCGGGCGCACATTCTCGAGGGCTACCGCATCGCCCTCGACAAGATCGACAGGGTCATCGCCCTCATCCGCAAGAGCAAGACGCCCGACGCCGCCCGCGACGGGCTCATGAAGAAATTCAGCCTCACCCAGATCCAGGCCCAAGCCATCCTGGAGATGCGCCTCCAGCGGCTGACCGGCCTCGAGCGGGACAAGATCGAGGAGGAGTACAAGAGCCTGCGGAAGCAGATCGCCAGCCTCCGGCGCATCCTCATGGAGCAGAAGCTCCAGACCAAGATCATCAAGGAGGAGATCCTCGAGATCCGCAAGAAGTTCGCCGATGGGCGGCGCACCCAGATCGTGGACGAGGAGGGGGAGATCGCCCTGGAGGACATGATCGTCGAGGAGGACATGACGGTCACGATCTCGAACTCGGGCTACATCAAGCGGAACGCCGTCTCCCTCTACCGCGCCCAGCGGCGGGGCGGGAAGGGCGTCGTCGGGATGGGGACCAAGGTGGAGGATTTCGTCGAACAGCTCTTCATCGCCTCCACCCACGACTACCTCCTGTTCTTCACCAGCACCGGCCGCTGCCACTGGCTCAAGGTCCACGAGATTCCGCAGGCGGGCCGCGCCGCCCGGGGCAAGGCCATCGTCAACCTCCTCCACATCACGCCCGGCGAGCGCGTCACCGCCGTCATGCCCGTACGCAAGTTCGAGCCCGAGCGCTACATCGTCATGGTCACCCAGCGGGGCGTCCTGAAGAAGACCGAGCTCACCGCCTTCAGCCATCCGCGGCAGGGAGGCATCGTCGCCATCTCCCTCGACAAGGGGGACGAGCTCATCGGCGTGGGCCAGACGGACGGGAACCGGGAGGTCTTCATCGGCTCCCGGATGGGGAAGGCCATCCGCTTCCCCGAGGCGAAGGTCCGCGCCATGGGCCGGGGCGCGCACGGGGTCCGCGGGATCGGCCTCGCCAAGGGCGACTACGTCGTCGGCATGGAGATCGTCTCCCCGGGCGACACCATCCTCACGGCGACCGAGCTCGGCTACGGGAAGCGAAGCAAGGTGAACGACTACCGGGTCACGAACCGCGGCGGCAAGGGGGTGATCAACCTCAAGGTCACCGGCAAGAACGGCGAGGTCGTCGGGATCCGGCGCGTGAACGACGACGACGAGTTCATGCTCATCACGACGGGCGGCCAGCTCATCCGCGCCCGGGTGGCGGACGTGTCGGTCATCGGCCGCGCGACCCAGGGCGTCCGCCTCATCGGAGTCAAGGGCGAGGACCGCGTCGCCGCCCTCGCCCGCATCGAAGAGAACGGAAACGGGAACGGCAACGGAGCAAAGTAGGGCTTGGGGAACAGACCCGTGTTGACCAGACCGCTCCCGGCCGCCTGCGCCGCGGCTCTCGCCCTCCTCCTGGCCGGTTGCGCCGAAACCCTCACCGAGAAGGCCGCGCCCCCTCCCGTTGCGCCCAAGCCCTCTCCTCTCGCTGCGCCGCCGGCCCCCGCGCCCAAGACCGCCCGCGAGCCCGGCGCGGAGGAGGCCCTCCGCATTGATCGGGAGGCCGCTGCCGAGAGCGAGAAGGGTGAGCACGCCTACCGCAAGGATGACTTCGCCGCCGCCGAGCGCCGCTTCCAGGCCGCCCTGCGGCTGCGCCCCGGCGCACTCCACGCGCTGACCGGCCTGGCCTGGACCCTGTACGACTCCGAGCGCCCCGACGAAGCCTACCCCCACTTCCGCAAGGCCCACGCCCTCTTCCCGGAGGACAGGAGCGCCGAGCGCGGCCTCGCGTATCTTTACTACCGATACGGGCGGCGCAAGGAGGCGCGCGACATCCTGGGCTCCCTGGACAAGAAGCAGTGGCCCGAGCTCGCCAACATCGAGATAGAGCTGGCCGCGCGCGCGCGCCGCGGCCTCCCCCCTCCCAAGACGCTCTCCGAAACCCCGGCCCCTCCCGCCAAGAAGGAGGAATCGAAACAAGCGCGGGCGACGAAGCCGGCGGGGGAGGTGAAACCGGCGGCGGAGGCGAAGGAGCCGGAGAAAACAAAAGCGCCCATGCCGAAGAAGGCGAAGAGAGCGGCGAAGAAGCCCTCCGCGCCCGCCCTCGGCGCAGCGCGCCACCCTCAC
>JAZGDQ010000217.1:0-4129 GCA_036477985.1 bacterium | reverse complement strand
ACCGTCCACAGCGTCGCAACAGACGAGGAGGCGCTGGAAGTCCTCCGCGAGTCGCCGGTGGACTTCATCCTCTGCGAATGGAGCCTTCCCGAGAATGGGGGGATGGATTTGCTCCGCGCCGTTCGGGCGAACCCGGCCACGCCGAACATCCCCTTCGTCATGATCAGCGGAAGGGGCCAGCTCGACGACGACGAGTTCGCCGAGTCCGCCGACTACGACGTGGACGGACACCTCATCAAGCCCCTCCACCAGCAGGAGCTCGAGGAGAAGGTCAACAGCGTTCTCGATCAGAGGGCCGAGACGCTCGAGGTCGACATCAAGCTGGCCCGCGCCCACGGTTTCGCCGACATCGAGGCCTTCGACGACGCCATCGGCGAATTGGAGGCCGCCCAGGAGTTGGGCTCGAACTCCCCCCGGGTGTGGACCGAATCGGGACAGGTCTACGAGAAGGTGGGCGACCCCGAGAAAGCGAAGTCCTGCTACCAGGAGGCCACCAAGGCCGACGAAACCTACACGCGGGCCTACGACTCCCTGGGCAACCTGCTCCAAAAGGAAGGCAAGACGGATGAGGCGTTCGAGCTCATCGAGAAGGCCACCAGAATCAGCCCGCGCAACCGGGACCGGCAGTTCAAGTTCGCCGAAGCCCTCCTGAATAGAGGGGACGCGGAAAGCGCCCGGATCGCCCTCCACAACGCGGTCGCCGGCGATCCCGACATCGGGTCGCGCAGCGCCGCCGTCGCCGAGTTCTTCCTCGCCAACGGGCGGGCCGACATGGCCGAGGCCGAGTTCGCCTTCGCCCTCGAGGCCGACCCCGAGAACGTCCACTACTACAACCGCCTCGGGATGGCCTTCCGCCGCCAGAAAAAATTCAAGGAAGCCATCGATAACTACAGAAAAGCGCTGGTCGTCGCCACAAACGACCCGGTCGTCTACTACAACATGGCGCTGGCGATGACCGAAAACAAGGAGATCTCCCAGGCCATCGGCGCCCTTCGCCGCGCCCTCGTCATACAGCCCGATTTCAAGCAGGCCGAGAAATTTCTCATGAAACTGCAATCGGTTCTGGATGGGCCCCGCTCCCGGGCGTGAAATCCGTCACGGACCATTCCCTCCGGATTTGCCCTGCCCCGGAAAAGTGACGCGGGCGGAGATGTGTGCTAGGTTGGCCGCGCTTCGGCGCCGCCCCATCCGGAAGGCGGGGGATCTTCCCGAACGCCGCCCCGAACACTCCCTGCGGGAGGAGTGACACCCGATGGCCTTCGTCATCGCCGAGCCCTGCGTCGGCACCAAGGACACCGCCTGCGTCGAGGTCTGTCCGGTCGACTGCATCCATGAGGCCGAGGACGGCTCGAGCGAAATGCTCTACATCGACCCCGTCGAGTGCATCGACTGCGCCGCCTGCGTGCCCGCCTGCCCGGTCGAGGCCATCTTCGCCGAGGCCGACCTGCCCTCGAAGTGGTCCAAATTCACCCAGATCAACGCCGACTTCTTCACCGGCGCCGCAGCCGCCGCGGCCCCCGCGGCCGGAGCGGCGGCGGCGGCCAAGGCCGCGCCCGCCAAGAAGAAGGCGCCCGAGCCCGAGCCCCTGCCCGAGCCGCTCGATCTTCGGCCCGAGGACATGTACAGGTCCCTCAGCGAGATGCGCGGGGATCTCTCGGAGAACCGGGGCGTGACCCCCGCCGGGGCGGCCCCCCCCCGAAGGTCGCCCTCCCTCACCGTGCTCGTGGCGGCCGTCGCCCTCCTCCTCGTCTACGTCATCTCGAACAACCTGTCGAAGTCGATGAACGACTCCATCTACGGGCGCATCGCCGCCAGCGCCGTCGGGGAGGGAAAACCCACCCTCCTCGGCGCCGAAGACACGAAGACGCTCGGGAGCGGCCGGGAGCGCCGTGTGGTCCAGGTGAACGACTCCATCTTCGGCGGCCGCACCCTCACCCTTCAGGCTCCGTCGGCCCCCTTCCTGGGGATCTACCACCAGGACGAGAAATTCTTCGTCTCGAACACCAACCAGGTCAGCTGGTTCTTCAACGTCTTCGTCGACGAGAACAGCGACGGGCGGCTCGACTCGATTCTCCGGGTCCGCGAGTTCTGGTCCAAGGAAAACCGCCTCCTCGGCCGCTACCAGAATCCCGTGCCGGCCACGCCCGAGCTCCAGGCGGCCTACGAGCGCGCGGCCGGGGCCATCGGCAAAGAGTTGGGCCTCGTCAAATAGGGCCCCGCCTCCCGCCCCGGGGCGGCTCGCCGAAGGGAGAGTCCCGCCCGTGCCCACCGTCTCCTCCGGCGGCGTCGAGATCGACTACGAAGTCCAAAACGCCGATTCGCCCCGCCTCCCCGTCTTCTTCATCACCGGCCTCCCGGGGGTCCGCGCCGCCTGGGCCAACCAGATGGACGCCTTCACCCGCCGCGGCCCCGTCGTCCTGCACGACCACCGGGGGACGGGGAAGAGCGCCAAGCCCCTGGGCGTCTACTCCATCGAGACGATGGCGTCCGACGTGACCGCCATCATGGACGCCATCGGCGCCGAGAAGGCCCACCTCGTCGGGAGCTCGACGGGGGGCGCCATCGCCCAGCTCCTGTGCATCGAGCGCCCCGAGCGCGTCCAGAGCGCCACCCTGGCCGGAACCTGGCCCCGCTCGGACCACTACTTCCGCCGCCAGTTCACCCTGCGCAAGCGGATTCTCCTGGAGATCGGGGTGGAGGCCTACACGCGCCACGCCGCGTGCACGGTCTACGCGCCCAAGTACGTGAACGACAACCAGGAGATGCTCGAGAAGTGGGTGCAGCTGGGGACGGAGAACTCTCCCTCCGCCGAGGTGGTGGCCGAGCGCATCGACGCCATCATCGCGCACGACCAGATGGAGCGGCTGGGAAAAATTCAGGCGCCCACGCTCATCCTCGTGGCGCGCGACGATTCGGTCACGCCCCCCTACTACGCCGAGCAGCTGCGCGGCGCCATCGCGGGGGCCGAGCTGGAGGTCTTCCCCGAGGGCGGGCACCTCTTCTTCCAGCCCCACGCGGCCGCGTTCAACGCCGCCGTCCTGAAGTTCATCGGGCGGTGCGAGCCCTAGAGGACGCTTCCTCCCTCTCCCCTTCCTTCTTTCCTTCCTAGAAATCCACCTTGTCGGCCTCGTCCGTCTCCGGGAAGGGGCCTTCCTTGATCTCGATGACCTTGGTGTTGGGGGCGAGGAATTCGATGGTGTGGCCCTCGTACATGAGAATCAGGTCGCCCGGGTCGAGCTCGACGTCCGCCGCGTGGTCGCCCTCCTTGGCGTAGACGCCGATCCGCATCTTGCCCGAGCGGCAGATCATGATCTGGTGCCGGGTCGTGTTCTGCGGGCGCTCGGTGACGAGATGGTAATGGGCGTTCACCACCGCCCCCGGATTCCGGTTCAGGAGGATGATCTGAAGGGGAAGCTCGTCGGCCGTCATGTGGGCCTTGGTGCGCCGCTCGGTCTCGGGGTCGGCGCCCGAGTAGGCCTCGGCGAGATGGGCGCGCTCCGCCTCGGTGTCGAGAAAGGGGGGGAAGGCGGCATAGTCGTCAAAGTCGTTCCGGATGACCTGGGCCAGAACCCGGCCGTCCTTGGCCTTGATGTACTCCACGCCGCGCGTCTCAATCTCCTGGGCCATCGAATTTTCTCCTTGCTCGAATAAGACCGATCAAAACGAAAGGGGGCCGCCCCCGCAGGAGGGCGCATTTCCCTCCCCCTGTATCGGAATCCGCGCCGGACATCGGAATCCGCGCCGGACATCGGAATCCGCGCCGGATATCGGAATCCGCGCCGGATATCGGAATCCGCGCCGGGCCGAGACGATGGGCCATCTTAGAGGAATCGCGCGTGTTCGTCATGCCTCCGCCGCGCGTCATGTCCCCGCCGCGGGCCTTGGGGGCGCGGCCCCGCCGGGGGAGGAGTCCGCCCGGGACTCAGAGCATGGGCGCCGCCGGGTCCCTCTTGCGGTAGCGGCGAAGGGCCGCCTCCGGGCTCGCGTTGGCGTAGCAGTAGACGCACCCGTGGGGGCAGGTGTCGTAGGCGCCGATGTCGCGCGAGGCGGCGCAGCCGCACTCCTCCCGGGTGGGGCGCAGGGGGAGGCGCTCGGCGGAGGGGGCGATTCGGCCGATAAGCTCGGAGTC
>JAZGDQ010000216.1:0-3648 GCA_036477985.1 bacterium | reverse complement strand
CGGGACGGCGAAGAAGAGGGTGATGCGGTGCTTCTCCACCAGGCGGAGCGACTCCTCCAGCTCGAAGCGGGGCATCAGAATCTGCCGCGCCCCGGCGCAGCTGAACCCGCCCATGAGCATGGCCCCGGAGATGTGGTAGAGGGGCAGGAAGACGAGGCCGACGTCGTCCTCGGTGATGCGATTGTTGGCGATGAACATGTGGTAGTTCGTGACCAGGTTGCGGTGGGTGAGCATCACCCCCTTGGGGAAGCCCGTGGTTCCGCTCGAGTAGGGAAGCGCGACGAGGTCCTCGGCCTGGTCGATGGGGATCTCGGGCGGGGGAGAGGGGGGGTGCGCCAGCACCCAGTCCGAGAACCGCGGGTGTCCCGCCGCGCCCTCCCCGGTGACGATCACCTCCTGGAGGTCCGGCAGCTTCTTTCGGATCGCCTCGACGAGGGGGAGATGCTCGGCGTCCGTCACGAGGAGCTTGGCGCCCGAGTCCTTGAGTTGATACTGCGCCTCGCTCTCCTTGTAGGAGGGGTTGAGCGGGGTCATGACGGCGCCGGCCATGGAGCCGGCGAAGAAGACGATCTCGAACTCGGCCGAGTTGGGGAGGAAGAGGGCGACGCGGTCCCCCTTCTCCACCCCGGCCGCCCGCAGGGCGTGGGCGCAGGCGTTGGAGAGGCACTCCATCTCGCGGAAGGTGAGCTCGGTCTCCCCCTCCACGAGGGCCACCCGGTCCGGGAAGCGCTGGGCGGGCGTGCGGAGGAGGCCGTGGAAGGGATATTCGGGGTAGTGGAGAGGCGGGCGGAAGAGGCGCGGCGGCTTTCGGAAGGAGCCCATCGCTTCGGTGAACCCTCCTTCTCGCGTCCGGCGAAGGGAAAAGGAAAGACGGGGCGGACGGGGCGCTTCTTAGCCCTCCGCCACCACCCAGTCCCTCCCCTCGTCCCCGTAAGCCTCCCAGCCCTCGTCCTGGACGACGATGGTGTCCTCCAGCTTCACGAAGCCCACCTCCTCGTTCCGCATGTCGGTCTCGACCGAGAGGACCATGCCCGATTCCAGGGCGCGGTTCTCGTAGGTTCCGGGATAGGGAACGATGCCGGAGCCGGTGAGGTGGGGCGCCTCGTGCTGAATCATGCCCATCCCGTGGGCGAGGAAGACCATCTCCCCCTTGTGGGGGCACTTCTCCTGCTCGGCGAGGGCCGCCGCGTAGACCTCCCTGCCCAGGGCCCCCGCCCGAAGGACCGAGCGCGCGGCCGCCTGAACGGCCCGGATCTCGCCGAGAACCTCCTTCATGAGATCGGTGGGCGGGCCCATGACGGCCATCCGGGCCAGGTCGCCGATGTAGCCTCTCTTGTTTCCGCCCGAGTCGAGCGAAAGGGCGCGCCCCTTCTCCCAGCGCGCCTCCGAGGGGGCCCGGTTGAAGCTCGGGCCGGCGGCGGTGAGGCAGTACTCGAAGTCGAGGCCGCGGCCCACCTCCTCGTGGTGCATTCGGTGGGCGATCTCCCGGGTGGTCGTCCCGGGCGCGGTGGCGGTCATGACGGTCATCATGGAGCCGATGATGTCCTCGGAGGCCTCCTTGAGGAGGGCCAGCTCCTCGGGCCGCTTCACGGCGCGGAGCGCATCGAGGATGGGGCCGGCCTCGATGAATTGGGCGCCGGGCAGCTCCTCGCGGAGGGCGTCGAGGGCGTCCGCCGGGAGAAAGCTCTTCTCGACGGCCACCCGCCCCTTGGCCAGGCCGCGCTTGCGGATGAAGCCGGCCGCCTCCCTTCCGGCCTGGTCGCAGCTCCACTGGACGTTGGCGATCTCGGGCGTCCAGAGGGGCTCGACCTCCTGGTGCCAGCGCTCCATCCCGTTGCCGATGTAGAATGCCTTCTCGGGCGCGCCGCGCGGATATCCCAGAAGGGGGAGGTAGCGGCTGACGCCGATGGCGTCCCTGTGGGCGAAGAAGAAGAACCGGTAGCCCCCGAGGAGGTACTGGACGTTGTCCTTCGAGGTGGCGAGGAGGAGGTCGGCGCCCGCCGCCTCCATCAGGGCGTTCAGCTTTTCGCCGTCAAAGGGGATCTTCACGTGGGCTCCCTAGCGAGCGCCACCTCGCGATCTGCGGCGGGGTCGGCCTAACGGGGGCGCTCTAACGAGCGCCACCTCACGGAGAGACAAGGATGCGCGCGCGCGCGAAACGGCGCGGTGGAGCCAATGAAGCCGGTGAAGCCGGGGATGCGGAACGGTTTTTCCCCGCCCCCGGCCTGCGGCGAGCTCAGTCGAGCGGGCCGCCCGCGCCGCGGGGGGGAGTCCGCGCCGCCTTGAGATGGATGGGAGATTGTCACGGGAGGGGGGCGGATTGCAAGCCGCGCGCCCTCCCCGCGGCCGCCCCGCGGCCGCCCCGCGGAGGGGAGGCGACGCACCGGCGGCCGATGGGAGGAGGCGCCTCCACAACTATCCGTTTCATTTCCCCGTGTGCGGGTGAGGACTTCCCTATCTGCGGGTGAGGACTTCCTTATCTGCGGCTGATGAGGGAGGAGGAAAGAGGGGCCGCCCGCGGCGGGCGCCTGCCCGTGCGCAGACGAAGGGAGCCCCCCCCCGGAGGCGTCAGCCTCCGGGGAGGGTCCTTGAAGAAGGGGCCTCACCGCCTCCCTGCCGAGGCCGCGGGGGTAAACCCGTGGGGAGGTTCAGGGCAGAGAAACGGTGAGGTGTATACCGAAGAGGGTTGATGCGGAAATGGGATAGGCCGAGAACCATAGGAGGGTCACTTCTCTTTCCCTTTCCTTGCCGCGGCCGCCGACCGGCGGGGCCAGCCGCGTCTCGCCCTCGTGCGGCGAGGGCGCGTTACGCCTCTTTTCTTTCGCCGGTTCAGGCCGAAACGCTTACGCCATAACACTCACAACCGCCCCCCGGATTCCGTCCTCCGAGGGAGAGTCGTCGAATTCCGCCTGGGTGCTCTCGACCGGGGGCGGGGCATCTTCCTGGACCACCGCGTCCTCTTGGATGGCCTCCAGCCGGGACTCGGTGGACGTTGCCACCGGGGTGCTGGTGGCAACAGAGGGGTTGAACGCGATCTGCTCTACCACAGTCGTATCCTCCTTTCGCAAAGGATGGGCATCATCTTGACCTTGTTGACCTTGGACATCTCTGGCCTTTCCTTCCCCCGCCTGCCGGGCGGAGACCCGATTCCGCCGGCTCCCGCCGGCCGTAGTCTCCGAATTCGGCCGGCTCTCGTCGGTCGAAGCCTCCCGCTTCGACCGACGGTGGGCCCCCGGGGAGCGTTGCGTCCGGGCCGAGCGCGATCCGAGCCGCCATGGGCCGATCTCCCGTTCCCGAAGGGCCGGCCCCGCTTTCTCGGGCCTGCCGCCCGGACTCCCCGGGGCGCCGGCGACGCCCCTACTTTTGACGCCGACTATTGAACCAAATCAGAGTCCGGGAAAATATCGGACAAACCCCCATTGTTCTGTAGGGGTTTGGCCGCCCGCCGTGTAAGGGTTTGCCCGGCCTCCCTGTAGGGCTGGCGCCGCCCCCCTTGTAGGGCTCTCGCGGACCCCCGTGTCGGCGGAACTCCTACAAATGCAGAGGACCGCCCGGCCCGAAAATCCCCGTTTTGGGGGAGGGATTTGCGAGGGGACGGTAAGCGGTTTTGGGATAAGGGGTTGTGAGGGGGAGTAGAAATCGGAAGAA
>JAZGDQ010000215.1:0-2775 GCA_036477985.1 bacterium | reverse complement strand
GGGCGGGGCCGTCCATGCCGTGCGCTTCGCGGGGGGCTTCTTGCGGGCGGCGCGGGGGGCCGGAAGCGCGGGTCGGACCTTGGGCGCGGCGCTGGGCTTGGGACGAGAGATCTCCCGCCGCGCGGGTGAGAGCTCCCGCCGTGCGGGGGGCGGGGCCTCGGCCTCGGGCCGGGTGACGCAGCCCGCCGGGACGAGGGCCGTCAGGCCCAGGAGAATGATGGCGGTGAGGTGGGAGCGGTCCATGGGATCACGGGGAAGAGCGGTTTGAGGAGCCGGATGAAGGCGCTTCATCCGAGGGTAGGAATTGGGCGGTGGGGTGTCAAGGAGGCAGGTGGATGGGGCCGCCCGTGCGGGGAGATTGCGCGGGCCCAAAGGGCGCGGTAGTCTCGGAGAAACGTCTTCGGGAGGGATGCACCGAGATGAACTGGCCCTTTGGCCGACCGCTGGAATCCCCGTCTTGGCCGCCCTCTGCGGGGGGAGGATTCGACCCGGACGGCGCCTCCGCCTGGGCGAAGGGGCGCGCGCGGAGGCTGGCGGGGCGCCGCTCTCCCTGGCGGACGGTGGGAATTCCCGCCCTGTGCTTCATCGCCACCCTCTTCACCACCCTCCTCGCCGGGGCCATGCAGCGGGGCGTCTACCCCGACGCGGCGGTGGCGAGCCCCGACCTCCTGCTGCGCGGCCTGCCCTTCGCGGGCACCCTGCTCCTCATCCTGGGGGCGCACGAGCTGGGCCACTACTTCGCCAGCCGCAGCTGGGGGATCGAGGCCTCCCTTCCGTATTTCATCCCGGCGCCCACCCTGTTCGGCACCTTCGGGGCGGTCATCCGCATCCGGGGGCGGATCGCGAACCGAAAGGCGCTGATGGACGTAGCCGTGGCCGGACCCCTGGCCGGGCTGGCCGTCGCCATTCCGGCCACGCTGGCGGGCCTGGCCCTCTCCCGGGTCGTCCCCCTGGAGGGGGGCGGAGCCGAGGGGGGGATCGGGCTCGGCACCTCCTGGCTCTTCGACGCCGCCTCCTGGCTCGTCCTCGGAACGGTGGGGAAGGGGGTGAACATCGTCCTCCACCCGGTCGCCTTCGCCGGCTGGTGCGGCTTCCTCATCACCTCGCTCAACCTCATCCCGGCGGGGCAGCTCGACGGGGGGCACATCGTTTACACCCTGTTCGGCCGGTGGCACCGGCGGATATCCTTCGCCTCGGGCTTTGTGCTGCTCGCCATGTCCTACTGGTGGCCCGGCTGGCTGATATGGGCGGCCGTGGCCCTCGTCCTGGGCCGCCGGCATCCGCCCCTCCTCGATGAGTGGGAGCCGCTCGACCGTGGCCGCCGCGCGGCCGGTTATCTTTGCCTGGCCCTGATGATATTGACGTTCACCCGGATCCCGCTCCTGCTTTCGTAGGGATTCCTCTCCCGCCCGAGAAGACGCCGCGTGTTCGGAAAATCCCGGCTCCCGGTCGCCATCGACATCGGAAGCCACGCCGTCAAGCTGGTTCAGCTTGAGCAGACGAAGAAGGGGCTCGCCCTCGCCCGCCTGGGAATGGCCTCCCTCTCCCCGGAGGCGGTGGTGGACGGCGTCGTGCGCGACCACGAGGAGGTCATGCGCGCCGTCGAGGAGCTGATCTCGGCCGAGCGGGCCAAGGCGAAGGAGGTGGTGGTGGCCCTCTCGGGCTCGGCCGCCGTCGTCCGCACCCTGCTCCTGCCCGAGATGCGCGGGCTCGCCCTCGAGGCCGCCGTCGAGGCCGAGGCCGCCCAGATCCTGCCATTCCCGATCGAGGAGGTCCGCCTCAGCCACACCCGCCTGGGCCGGGTCGAGGTGGAAGGCCAGCGGATGGAGGAGCACCTCCTCGTCGCCGTCCGGCGCAAGGCACTCTCCGACATCATCGAGCTTCTCAAGGCGCTCAAGCTCGAGCCCAAGATCGTGGACGTGAACTTCCTCGCCCTCGAGGGCGCCTACGAGCTGGCCGGCGGGCGCGAGGAGGGGGAGGGCCCCCCCGGCGCCGTCGCCCTGGTGGACATCGGCGCCTCGGGCACCCTCGTCCACGTCCTGGGGGGAAGCCGCACCCTCCTCACGCGCTCCATCCCCCTGGGGGGGGCCTCGGTGACGAAGTCCCTGGCCGGCCTCTTCGGGGTGGGCCGCACCGAGGCCGAGAGCATCAAGATTGGGGTCCAGAACCCGCCGAGCCCGCGCGCGGCGGCCGACGCCGTGCGCGCCGAGGTCGAGCGCCTCGCCCGCGAGCTGGGCCGCACCCTCCAGCTCCTCTGGAAGACCTTCCCGGAGGAGCGGGTGAGCCGCATGGTCCTGAGCGGCGGGGGCGCCCATCTGGAGGGGCTTCCCGCCTACTTGAGCGCCTCGCTCGACCTCGTCGTGGAGATGGCCCAGCCCTTCCGCTCGGTGACGATCCCCGCCGATTTGTTCGACCCCGAGTACGTCGAGCTCCTCGGCCCCATCGCGGCGGTGGGCGCGGGGCTGGCGTACCGGGCCGTGGAGGCGGCGTGAAGACGGTCCGGGTGCGCCTGGGGGAGCGGAGCTATTCGATCGCAATCGGGGCGGGGGCGCTCTCCCGCCTGGGGCGCGCCGCCCGCGCGCACTTCCCCGGCGGGCGCGCCCTCGTCGTGACCGACCGCAACGTGGGCCGCCTCCTCGGCCCCCGGGCGCTGAGGGCGCTCGCGGGGGCGGGGGTCGAGGCCGCCCTCTTCGCCGTCCCGGCCGGGGAGCGGAGCAAGTCGGCCGGCGCCCTGGGGCGGATCTACGACCGCCTCGCCGCCCTGCGGATGGATCG
>JAZGDQ010000214.1:0-3087 GCA_036477985.1 bacterium | reverse complement strand
ACGCCGATGCTTTGGGAGGAACTCAGCTGGCCGCGGCACAAGGAGACGGCCGAGGCGGGCGCCACCGTGGTGATGCCCTTCGCCTCCATCGAGCAGCACGGCCCCCACAACCCCGTCGCCGTGGACTCCTGCCTCGTGACGAACGTCTGCGCCAAGGCGATCGAGGGACTCGACAACGTCCTTCAGACCCCGACCTTCTGGGCCGGCCTCGCCCTCCACCACATGGGCTACCCCGGCACCCTGAGCCTGCGGCTCGAAACCTACATCGCCGCCATACAGGACCTCGTGCGCTCGGTCGCCGCCCACGGCTACCGCAAGATCCTCCTCGTGAACGGGCACGGCGGCAACCACGCCTCCATCCAGGCGGCCACCCTCCCCCTGCGCCAGGAGCTGACCGTCGAGCTGTGGGTCATCACCTACTTTCACCTGGGGAACGAGATCGCCGGCCAGATCCGCCAGAGCGATATCGGCGGCATGGCGCACTCCGGGGAGTTCGAGACCTCGATGATGCTCCACCTGCGGCCCGACCTGGTGGACATGGACGCCGCCGTGAAGAACCCCAACGTGCCGCGCCACCCCCTCATGACGCGGGACATGCACCACCGCGGCCCCCTCTACCGGCCGCCCGACTTCAACCGCGACAAGGGGCCCTCGGGCGTCTCGGGCGATCCGACGGCGGCCGACGCCGAACGCGGCGCGCAGTACCTCGAGGCGACGGCTGCGCGCCTGCGCGAGATCGTCCAGTCCCTGGCCGCCCAACAGGGCTGACCATGGTCCGCCTCGCCGGCGAGTCCCGGCGCATCGCCCGCCACATCAAGCTCTCCCCGCCCGGGGCCGACGACCCGGTCATCCTCTGCTACGAGGAGGGGCGCGGGGAGGAGACCCCCCTCCTCCTCATCCCCGGCCTGGGCGACACCGTCTGGAGCTGGCGCAAGCTCGTCCCCGCCCTTCCGACCGGCCACCGCACCCTCGCCGTCGAGCCGCGCGGGCAGGGCCGCTCGGCCAGCCCGGCGGGACCCTACACCGTGGCCCAGATGGCGGAGGACCTCGCCCGCCTCGCCGGGGAGGTGGGGATGGAGCGCCCCGTCCTCATCGGCCACGGCCTGGGCGCGCGGTGCGCCCTCCTCCTCGCCATCGAGCGGCCCGCCCTCCCGGCGGGCCTCGTCCTCCTGGGCGCCGAGACCGGCCCCCCCGCCGGGGAGGCCCGCCGCGCCCTCACCGAGCGGATGGAGTGCGCCCGGCGGGGGGACATGAACGCCGCCTACCGGGCGCTCAAGGCCGAGGGGGGGCTCCCCCGTGGGATGTCCCCCAAGGAGCGGGCCGAACACCACCGCATCTTTCTCACGGCCGACCCGGCGGGACACGCAGCCTGCTGCGCCGCCGAGCTCGGCGCGCCCCATCTCGCGGATCGCCTCGAGGAGGTCGCCTGCCCAGCCCTCGCCATCGCGGGCGAGCTGGACGAGACGCGCCACCCCGAGGCCGAGCGCCTGGCCGAGGGTGTCCCGGGCGGGGAGGCCGTCGTCGTGGCCGGGGCGGGCCGCTTCGTCCAGCTCGAGGCGCCCGAAGCCCTCCGCACCCTCCTGGGGGAGTTCCTGCGCAAGCACAGCCTCTCCACGCCGGGGAAGTAAGGGGGCGCGCCCTCCACCTCTCCGGTCCAACCGATAGGGGATTCGACATGGCACGGCTGATCGACCTCACGGCCCCGCTGGGCCATCCCGACCTCGCCCTCGTCCCCACCTTCCCGCCGGTGGAGTACTGGCAGTTCCACGAGCATCCCACCCACGGGCGGCAGAACAGCGCCGTGCGCATGGCGATTCACCAGGGGACCCACCTCGACGCGCCCCGCCACTTCTTCCCCGACGGGGCGACCATCGACGAGATGCCCCTCGACACCTTCTGCGGGCGCGCGGTGAAGATCGACCTGCGCGGGGAGATCGCCTTCGGCCGCCCCATCACCCGGGCCCACGTCGAGGGCGCGCCCGGCTTCGACCCCAAGCGCATCGAGGGGGCCATCGCCGTCTCCTGGTCGGGCTGGACGAAGGAGGCCCTCTTCACCGGAGACTACTTCCGCACCGGGCCCTTCCTCGACAAGGAGGCCTGCGTCTTCCTCTGCGACTGCGGGATGAAGGCCCTCTGCATGGATCACCCCATCGATCCGGGGGTGGCGCCCGATTTCGTCCCGAACAAGGAGGACAGCCCGGGCCACCGCGCCGTCCTCGGCCGCGGCGTCCCCCTCATCGAACACGTGGTGAACCTCGACGCCTTCGAGGAAGAGGAGTTCGAGATGTTCGCCTTTCCCCTCAAGCTCTACCAAATCGAGGGCGCCCCGGCGCGCGTCGTCGCCCGCGTGGGATAGGGCGCAGGGCCGTCGAATCCGGGCTTTGCCGCCCCATCATTGCGCTGATAAGATCCCTCCCGCATCCTTCCCCGCCGCTCGGCCCGCCCTCCGGGGGAGAGGTCCGGCGCCCGGCAGCGGTCCGCGGCCGAAAGGACCGGGGCCCGGCAGAGGGCCGGAGCCCGGCAGCGGGGCAGGGCCCGTCAGAGGAACGTGGCCCGTCAGCTAGACGGGCCACGTTCCACTTGCAACGAGGAGGACGGACAAATGCCGAACGGATTCACCATCGCGAATTTCAAGCACGTCGCCGACGGGCTTCAGGAGGGGCAATTTTCGGTCGGCGAGAGAAAGAAAGCCGCCGGCCTCGCCGATCTGGACCCGATCTACCGGGACCTCCTCGACCGGCCCATCACCGTGACGCTCGGGATCATCGGCCCGGACGGGCGGCCGAACCTGACCCCCATGTGGTGCGATTACGAAGGGGACATGATTCTCGTCAACACCGCCTCCCACAGGCCGAAATGCCGATGGATCCGGGAAAACCCCGGCCTGACCATTCTCATCGTGAACCCGGACAATGCGCAGCACTGGGTGAGCATCAAGTGCACCGTGGTGAACGAGTATGTCGAAGGAGAGGCGGGCGGGGAGCGCGCGGGCGAGCAGCTGAACAAGATATGGAAGAAATACACGGGCCAGGACACGCCCTACGCGTTTCGCGATCCTTCCATCGACGAGAAGCGCGTGCTCTTTGA
>JAZGDQ010000213.1:0-3682 GCA_036477985.1 bacterium | reverse complement strand
GTACACCTCGCCCGGCGTGAGCGGCTGCCTCTCGTCGTGCGTGTGGTAAGGCCGGTGGGGGAGCGTCTGCGCGGGGTCGAGCTTGCGGTGCGAGGCGCGCAGCCAGCCGAGCCCGATGGGGGTGTGCGGATCGTTCGAGCCCTGGAAAGTCACCTCGCGCAACTCGGGCGTGAACAGCCGCAGGACGAGAAAGAGATCGGCGTCCTCGGTCTCCGAGGAGACGAAGAGCTTGGCCGCCACGGGGCCGGTGATCTCGGTCTCCTCTTTGAGCGGCGGTGTGAGGAAGGTCACGCCGTCGCCCATCGCCTCGTAGGTCAAGCTTCCCTCCCCGGCTTGCGGCTCCGGCGACAGCGCATGATCGGAAGGGCTCAGATAGAACTTCGTCCACTGCGTCCGCGCCAGGGGCCACTCGTTCTCGGCGCGCATGACGAACTTCTCCCCCGGATGGCGCACGTGCAGGGAGACCTTCGGCTGCGCGTCCCAGCCGGCGGTCTCCCCCTTGAGGAAGCGGGCGAAGAAGCGCTTCTGCAGGTCCACGCCGTAGTCGGTGTAGAAGTGGGTGAAATGCGTGAGGCCGTGAATCTCGAGCCATTTCTGATCCGACGCCGCGTTCAGGTACCCCTCGATGTTCCCGCGGGGGTGAAGGCCCACGCCGCCCCAGTTGCCCGCCGAGAGCAGCGGCACGTTGATCTTCGAGTAAACGGGCATCCGGGCCTGCCAGTAGTCGTCGAACAGGGGGTGATCGGCGACGTCCTGCCCGTAGTCGCTGCGGTTGGCGCCCAGCACCTCCTCCGTGAGCGTCTCGGGCCCCGAGATCCAATCCCCGTTGATGCGGCTGCGGTAGCCCCGGGTCCCCTTGCCGTACTGGCGCGGCACGACGGCCTCCCGATACCAGGTGCCGCTGAACTTGCTCAGGATGCCGCCGTGATGGCCGAGGTCGCGGTACAGGTCGGCCGCTCCCTCCCACACGCACATGGCCGACAGGTGGGGCGGCTGAAGGGAGCCCACGGCCCACTGGTTCATTCCGTAGTAGGAGATTCCGTTCAGCCCCACCTTGCCGTTGGACCAGGCCTGCTCGGCCGTCCATTCGATGCAGTCGTAGAAATCCTTCGCCTCGCGGGGCGACCACATCTCCATGAAGCCCGGCGAGCGGCCCGCCCCGCGCGAGTCCACGCGCACGCACGCGTAGCCGTCGGGCACCCACTTCTCCGGATCCACCAACTCCCAGTTCTGGTACTTGTTCGAGGAGCCCGCCAACGTCTCCGGGACCTCCTTCATCATCTTCCATTGGCCGGGATAGCCGTCCTGGAAGTGGAGCCACTTGGCGTAGGGGCCGTAGGACAAGATGGCGGGATGCTTCCCCTCCTCGAGGGGCCGGTAAATGTCGCAGCGCAGGACCACGCCGTCGTCCATTTCGATCGGCACGTCCCAGTCGATCCGCATCCCGTCGCGCACTTCGCTCTTGAATGTTCCCATGTGACCCCCTGTCTGTTTCGGTTCGACGAACTAACGAACGGCTCCAACGCCGGCGAATTCCCTACGCCGTCCTCTCGCGCAAGTCCTCCGCCGTGACCTCTCCCATGAATACGAACCCGCTCTCATCGAGGCCGCCGACCCCGATGTAGAACCCCGGGGCGACGAGCGCCTCGGTCTCGTCCAGGTTGGCCAGCCAGTGCTCGACCCCGGCGGGGATGTAGTGGAAGTCCCCCTCCCGAATCTCCACCCTGTCGGGCCCCACGCCCGCCAGCCCGCGGCCCTTGAGAACGTAGCAGACCTCCTCGCAGTTTTCGTGGCGGTGCTTCATGTGGACGGTCCCCGCGCCGAAGTAGCCGTACATCCAGCACGTGCCCGCGCCGTGGCTTCTGTTGATCGGCTCGCAGAAATAATCCTGCGTCCACCCCTGCTTCCTGGACACCTTGACGAGAGGGACGGCGTCCTGATGAATCAGGGGATTCTCGAGGCGGGCCGTGTCCAGGGTCCGCGGCGCGGCGATCTCGCCCTCCCCCACCTCGCCCGCGTAGACGTAGCCGGTGGCGCCGAGGTTGGGCGCGCGGTCGTAGAAGCCGATGACGACCAGCGGCTCGTTCCGGCTCAGGTTGAGGAGCCAGTGCTCCACTCCCTTGGGGATGTAGTGGTAGTGGCCGGGGAACACCTCCACGCGGTCGGGCCCGGCGCCGGCCAGGCCGTGCCCGCTGACGACGTAATACATCTCGTCGCACGCTTCGTGGCGGTGCCGGTGGTGCACCGCGCCGGGGGGGAAAGCCGCGTGGTAGACGGTGGACGAGCAGCCATGCCTCCCGTCGAGCACGACCCGGAACTCCGCGGCCGGCCAGCCCGCGCTCTCGTCCATCCGCTCGGGCGGCGCATCGTCAACGTGAATGAGGGGGTATTGAAGCGCCATGACTCTCCCGGCCGGCGCCCCCCTCTCTTCTCCGGGAGAGAGGGGGCCGGCCCCTGCTCGAAAGAAAACCGCCGGCCGGGCTAGCCCCTGCGGCGCCTGGTGGCCCGGCGGTGCAGCTTAATCTGGTTGTAGATGCCCTCGATGTTGAGCGGGAGGAATTTTTTGTACCGGTCCCAGCTCTTGTATTTTTCGAGCTTGATGGTCTTCTTCATCTCCTCGAGCGATTGGCCCGCCTGGGCCGCCTTGAGGACCGCGCCGTACAGATCCTGATAAAAAATTCTGCTGTCGCGCGCGTCCTTCTTGGTCCCCATCTTGCCGTGGCAGGGGGACATGATGTCGAAGTCGAGACCCTCGACGACCTTTATCGCGTCGATCCACTCGGGAAAATAGGCGTCGGTCAGCGTTTTATAGCCCACACTCTTGACCGATATGATGTCGCACACGTAGAGGGCGCGCTCGGCCGGGAACCGCATGACGATCATGTTGTCGGAATGGCTCTTGCCGACGTGGATGAGCTCGACCGTCTTGCCGCCGAGCTTCACCGTCATCTTGTCCGAAAAGGTGAGGTCGGGAACCGCCGTCGGCCGATTTTCCCCGATGATGTCGGCCTTGGCGTTATCGTGCGCGATGACGGTCGCGGTGTCGGCGAAAACCTCGCCGCCCGAAATGTGGTCCTGATGGTCGTGGCTGTAGATGAGATATTTGACCGGCTTGCCGAACCGCTGGGCGAGCTCTCCCTTGAGCCATTTCGCGACGCCCTTGTTGATCGGGTCGGTGACGATGATCCCCTCGGACGTGACCAGGAACACCGAGAAGTGAAAGTTGTTCTGGTAGCGGTATAGGTCTCCCGCGATTTTTTTGATCGAACGCTTGGGGGCTCTGCGGGCGGCCTGGGCGGCGGGCGCCGCCGCGAGGCCGGCCACGGCCAAAACCAGCGCCGTGAACACGATCCGTCTGCTCAAGGTTTTCACAGGATTCCCCCTGGTATTTAGAGGTCGTAGGCGGCCTCGGAGCTATCGGGATTCAAGTGAATTGTACGGTTTCGCCCGAGCATCCGCAATTCTCCAAGGCCTCCGCGCCGCCGCCCCGCCGGAAGCCCCCGAGGGCCGCCGCCCCGCCGCAAGATCCCGGCGGACCCGAGTTTTCGGAATCCCGGAGCGCACGGCCCCGCGGCCCGGAGGAGCGCCTCGTCAACCTCCTCATTTTGCGGGGGATGCAAATCCGCGGGGAGCGCCGCCCGGCAGATTCCGCGCCCGGCCCAACCGTTTATTTCGGGCCTCC
>JAZGDQ010000212.1:0-10234 GCA_036477985.1 bacterium | reverse complement strand
ATACGCTCTGGGACGAAAAAAGGCCAGGCGGAGGGTTTTTCTTCGGAGGGCTTGGGCTCGCAGACGAAGACGCCCCGCTCGTCGCGGCCGAAGGTGCATTTTTCCTGCAGAACGGACCGGAGCTTGCCCCGCGCCCGGTGGAGGCGGATCTTCACGGCTCCCACGGTGCAGTTCAGCGCCTCGGCGGCCTCGGGGTTCGTCATCCCCTCGATGTCATGGAGGAGAAGGGCCATGCGTTGATCGGGGGGAAGCTCGTCGATGTAGCGGCGGACGCACTCGCCCATCTCGGCCTGATCGAAAAGGAGGGCGGCCGTGAGGCGGGGCCCGTCCTCCTCGCCGGCGGGGGTCTCGTCCAGGCTCTCGGGAGCCGTGACCTGGAGGCGGCGGCGGCCCGCGCTCTTGAGGAAGTCGAGCGAGACGCGGGTGGCGATGGAGTAAAGCCAGGTGGAGATTTTCGACTCCCCGCGAAAGGCGTCCCTTCCCTTTTCGGCGCGGGCGAAGGTTTCCTGCGCGAGGTCGGCCGCCTCGTCGGGGTCGCCGATCATCCGGGCGATGTAGGCGCGGATCCGCCCTTCGTTCTCGCGGACGGCGGCGGCGAGCTCTTCTTGATTCATCACGCGAGCGCTCCGTTTTTCGGGGGGCCGTCCCATGGTTTTATTATGGGCGCGGGAGCGGAATTTTGCGACGGAGGGAGACGAAAAATCATGGCGTCCCCCAATTAAAAGGCAGCTGGCTATGCTGAAAGATTTAAAACAATTCCGATTCCAAGCCCATAGATCATGTGCTCAATCGTAGGCGCCATTAAGGGCCTGGACTTGACAGGCGCTCTGACCCCGAAAAACCCATAGCCAAATACGGGATAAAGAATGAACCATGGCAAAATCACCGTGGCCAGACCGAATACAAGACCGGGAATCAGGTGATCTTCCGGAAGCGGCGCCTTGAAAACGAGAAAATAGGCGGGATAAAGCAGCGCGGCGCCGCCGCCGGTGAAATAATGGAAGATCGCGCCAACGCGCGCTTCATTTTTTACAGGACTGGACTCAAGGATATAGTCATGTACGAAATGCCCATGAAACATGCCTAAGACCCAACGACCGAGGGCCGGGTTTCCTCCTCACCTCCCGCCGACCGTAAATTTTACTCGCTCCCCTAATTCTCCAACGATGTCCATCAATGCGGTGCCCGCCAGTCCGCCAACAATCGACCAGAGCGCCAATTCCATCAGACTCATGAGATTCCCTCTCGGTTGGAATTCACCCACTTACATATTGGGACGAGACAGGGAGCTTGAGGGATACATCAGGCGTTTTATCTCCTTTCTCTCTCCTCCTTGGGGACCGGAATCCATCCTGTTGCCCTCGTATGCCTCTCAGCCGACATTTCCCATAAGGCCCCCAAATAAGACAATATAGTCCTAATTATCTTTTCGGGCCACGACCTTTTTCTGAGCGGCCGACTCTGGTCCCAAATAGCCCCTGCGGGGCAGGAGAGCGGCGGGGGCGGCGCGCAAAAAAATCGGCCGGCGGCTTCATCCTGACCGGCCGCCGGCCGAAAACGCGAATTCCTTTTATACAGAAAGCGGACCCCGCAGAAAGCGGGCCCTTCCGGCTAGGCCTCCTTCAGCGCGGCGATGATCTCGAGGACGGCGGCCTGCGCGTCCGAGAAGAACATCAGGGTGTTGTCGGCGGCGAACAGCGGGTTGGGGATGCCGGCGAAGCCCGGGCTCAGGCTCCGCTTGATCACCACCACCGTCCGCGCCTTGCCCACCTCGAGAATCGGCATCCCCGCGATGGGGCTCGAGCTGTCGCTGCTCGCCACCGGATTCACGGTGTCGTTCGCGCCGATGACGAGCACGATGTCGGTCTGCGCGAAGGTGGGGTTGATGACGTCCATCTCCTTGAGCTTGTCGTAGGGAACCTCCGCCTCGGCGAGGAGGACGTTCATGTGCCCCGGCATCCGGCCCGCGACGGGGTGAATCCCGAACTCGACTTCGATGTCCCGCTCCTCGAGCAGGTTGGCGAGGTCCCGCACGGCGTGCTGGGCGCGGGCGACGGCCATCCCGTAGCCCGGCGTCACGACCACCCGGCGCGCGGTGTCGAAGAGCATGGCCAGCTCCTCGGCCGTGGTGGCCTTCACCCGCCCCTCGTAGATTTCGTCCGCGCTGACGGTCTCGCCCTCGACGGCCTCGAAGCCGCCGGTCAGCACGTTGACGAGCGAGCGGTTCATGGCCTTGCACATGATCTGGGTGAGGATGAGCCCGGAGGCGCCCACCAGCGAGCCCGTGATGATGAGGGCGTTGTTCGCCAGGACGAAGCCGGTGGCGGCGGCGGCGAGGCCGGAGTAGGAGTTCAGCAGGCAAATCGCCACGGGCATGTCGGCGCCGCCGATGGGAATGGTGAGCAGAACGCCCAGGACGGAGGCGACCAGGACCATCGCCCAGTAGTAGGCCGCATCGGAGCCGGGATTCGCGATCATCAGCGCCCCCAGCGCGACCGCGACGATGAAGAGCCCGAAGTTCAGGAACTGGTGCGCGGGCAGCTGGATGGACCCGCCCGAGAGTATGTTCTCCAGCTTTGCGAAGGCGACGAGGCTCCCCCAGAAGGTGACGCCGCCGATGATGCCGGAGGCGACCGTCGCCACCGCGGCCTGCCCCGCCGGCGCCCCGGTCTGGACCGAGGTGGCGAGGATGGCGGCCCCGGCGACCACGACCGAGGCGCCGCCGCCGAAGCCGTTGAGCAGGGCCACCATCTGCGGCATGGCCGTGATGCGGATCTTCAGCGCCAGCAAGGCGCCGATGACGGCGCCGACCACGATGCCGCCGATGATGATCTCGAAGCGGACGATGTTGCGGTCCAGAAGGGTGATCAGAATGGCGAGGAGCATCCCGGAGGCGCCGATGATGTTGCCCCGGGTGGCGGTTCGGGGATGGCCCAGCCCCTTGATGCCGAAAATGAACAGAACGGAGGCTACGAGATAGCCCAATTTTATGATAGCGGAGTCCAAGGTTCTAGTCCTTTCTCTTGAACATTACGAGCATTCGGTTCGTCACCAGAAAACCCCCGACGACGTTGATGGTCGCGAAAACGACGGCCAGGAATCCGAGGACGGCCGTCATCGTGTCCTCCCGCACGCCCGCGAAAATCAGCGCGCCCAGAATGGTGATGCCCGAGATGGCGTTCGAGCCCGACATGAGCGGGGTGTGGAGGATGGGGGGAACCTTTGTGATGACTTCGTAGCCCAATAGCAGGGCGAGGACGAAGATGGTCAAAGCCGTAATGATGCCATCCATAGCAGCCTTCCTTTAGCCGTTGGACTCGGCGGGAGGGGGGTCGATCAAATCCCGAACCCGGGAGTTCACGACCTCTCCTCCGTGCGTGACGAGAGATTCCTGGGAGATGGGATCTTCGGGGTCGATCTCCACCTTGCCGTCCTTGAAGAGGTGGAGGAACAAGGTGGTGATGTTCTTGGCGTAGAGCTGGCTCGCCGTGGCGGGAATCTCCGAGGCGATGTTGACGGGCCCGAGGACGGAAACCCCGTCGTGGTCGATCGTCTTTCCGGCGACGGTGGGCTCGCAGTTCCCGCCGCGCTCGGCCGCCAGATCCACGATGACCGACCCGGCCGCCATCCGCGAGACGACTTCCCCGGAGATCAAGACCGGCGCCTTCTTCCCGGGCACCGCCGCCGTCGTGATGACGATATCGCTCTCGGCCACCGCGTTGCCCAGCAACTCCTGCTGCTTGCGGTAGAAATCCTCGCTTTGCGCTTTCGCGTAGCCGCCCGAGTCCTGAGAGCCCTCCGATTCGATCTCGAGCTCGACGAACTTCGCGCCCAGGCTTTCGACCTCGGTCTTGGCCACCGGGCGGATGTCGTAGGCCGAGACCAGCGCGCCCAGGCGGCGCGCGGTGGAGATGGCCTGGAGGCCGGCCACCCCGGCGCCCACCACGAGAACGCGCGCCGGCGTGATGGTCCCCGCCGCCGTCATCATCATCGGGAAGAGGCGGGCGAAGTGATCCGCCGCGAGGAGGACGGCTTTGTAGCCCGCCACCGTGGCCATCGCCGATAGGGCGTCCATGCTCTGCGCGCGCGAGATTCTCGGAATCAGCTCGAGGGCGAAGGAGGTGACCTTCTTCTCGGCCAGGCGCTTCATCTCCTCGAGCGCGGTCAGCGGCTCGGCGAACCCGATGAGGACCTGATCGGGCCGGAACAGGTCGAAGTCGCCCGCGCCGTCCTCCGGGTTGGCCCCGACGGTCCGCACCTGGAAGATGGCGTCCGCCGAGGAGAACACCTCCGCCCGCGTGGGCAGGATGCGGGCGCTCGCCCCCTCGTAGTCGCCGTCGGAGAAGCCCGCCGCCACTCCCGCGCCCGACTCCACCACGACCTCGGCTCCCGCTTTGGTCAGGGAGGGAATCAGCGAGGGAACGAGCGCCACGCGGCGCTCCCCCTGAAAAGTCTCCTTCGGTACGCCAATGATCATTTTTCGTCCCCGCTTGGGTGTCGATTTCAGCAACACATAAGGGGATTCGCCGAAGACTTCAAGGAGCCCCCGATAGCCTCACCTTCCTCCGGTATTCCGTCTCGTCCCGGCCCCGCCGCCCTGCGCGGCGCGGAACCCCGGGGCCGGCGCGCGCTCTGGGGAGCTTGTCCGTTCCGCGCCCGGGCGCCGCAATCTCCCCGCCCGCGGGCATGCGCCCGCAGAAGAGATCCAGGCGCCGGGAGACGCCCGCGTCACCTCATATTGATTGGGCAGGCAGGTTCTCCATCCGCCATATCCCCGGCACATTAATAAAAAACAGGTCCTTTTTCCAGCCTCGCCGGGGCGAACCGCCCCCCCTCCCCCCCCGGGGGCTCCGCGCCCGGCCTCCTACCGGTGGGTCACCCAGATTCCGAGAAAGACGATGACCACGGCGAGTAAGAGGTTGAGAGAGAGATAGCTCTTCCGCTTCGCCTTCATGCCCTCGAATCCCTTGGGCATGGTGAGGGCCACCCCGACGAAGATGAGGACCAGGGCGAGGACGATCTTCACGGTGAGGGCCCCGGGAATCCCCATCCCCGAGCGGATGAGGCGGGTGATGTGGTGGATCCCCGTGAGGATGAGCAGGGCGAAGGAGCCGTGCAGAATGGGGACGAAGCGCTTGCGCAGGTTCTCCTGAAACCGGGTCTTCTCCTCCTCCGGCAGCCCCTCGGCGAAGGGGAGGGCGACGAAGCGGAGAAAGGCCACCCCGCCCACGGCGAGTATGGCGCTGAAGACGTGCAAGAAGGTGACGATGACGTTTCCGACGCTGTAACCCATGCGTTCTCCTTGTTCGGTGGCCGGCGGCTCTCCGGGTCTCCTAGAGGGTGGCTCCCCCTAAGGGGAGCCTCTCTCGCCCAGGAGGACCAGAACCCCGGAGTACTGGTGAAGGTGATCGATCGGGCCGATGGGGGCGAACTCCGCCCCGGTGAAGAAGCCGACGACGGGGAGGCCCCCCACCCGGCGGCGGATGGCCTCCGCGTCCACCCCCTTCTCTCCATAGAGGGAGATCCCGCGGCCGGTGCAGTTGAAGTAGAGTCCGAAGGCGGCGTCCGCCAGGCGCGCCATTCCCTTGTCGAGCATATTCTCCAGGTCCGTGCGCGCCCTGCCTCCCTCCCGGCGGGTGAAGGTGACCGGCTGGCCGACAACGGCGGCCTCGGCCAGTGCGATCGCCCCGCTCTCGGGGTCCAGGCCCACGACGGGGCGCACGATGTAGTTCCCGTGATCCAGGACGGTGCGATCCGGATCGCCCGGGAAGCCGAGGAAGAGACTCATCGCCGCCCGGCGGTGGTTCTCCATCAGCTCGGGTCCGGCCGCCTTGGCGAAGGCCTCGAAGGCGGGCCGGCCCGATATCTCGTAGATGAGGTTCTCCTCCGCCCGGGTGATCATCCGGGCCTCGCCGACGGGCTGGTAGGCCTGGGAGATCCCGATGAAGCGCGCGGCGCCTCCCGCGAAGACCACCCCGGAGACGGCGTTGGTCTCGATCCGTTTGTCGAGGAACTGGAAGGTGCGTCCCAGGGCGCCGTTCTCGGAGGCCCCGCCCCCCACGATGACGGCCTCGGGGCCGAGGGTCTCGTGGAGCCCCGCGAAGAACGGCTTCGCCTGCAGGTTGTAGGAGTCGGGGAGGATGACGGCGAGGGGAGGGCCGTCCGAATCCAGGGCGTCCCCCAGGACATCCCGGGCCTGGCGCCCCGCCTCCCGGCCGCACTCGGCCGGGTCCTCTCGCAGGTCCCCCGTCAGGAACGGCGCGGCGGGAAGGCCCTCCTCCCCCAGGGCCAGAGCGGCGATCCCGGGGGTTCCCTCGATCTCCTCCCCGGCCGTCAGCACCCCGTAGCCGGTGCACCCGACCACGCGCGCCCCGCCGGCGCACTCGGCGGCGGCGGCGGCCACGCCGGGCCAGTTGGGGAGATGCTCGGCCGTCACGAAGAGAAGCAGGAGGGAGGCGCGCTCCAGGCCGGCCGAGGACATGGCGGCGCCCACGGCGGCCTTGGCCGCTGTGGGCGAGTCGGGCGCGCCCGAAATTCCGGCCCCGGCGCGGATCATGCCCCCTCCTTCTTGAGGACGCCCGGATTCGGGGCCGCGAGGAGGCGCGGCTCGCTCACGCGCTGGACGTCCTCGGGCGTGAGTCCGGCGGCCACCTCCCGCAGGAGGGGGCCCTCGGGCGTGAACTCGATGAGAGCGATGTCGGTGAAGAGCTTTCGCACCACCCGGCGCGCGGTGAGGGGGTAGTTGCAGGCGTTGAGCAGCTTGAGCCCGCCGTCCTTCATGAGGTGGGACATGAAGGCGTAGACCTCGCGGACGCCGACCGCGAGATCCATTCCGCCCCCGATGCCGCTCTTCCCCTGGCCCGGCACCATCCAGTTCGCCAGATCCCCCCTGCCCGAGACCTGAAGGCCGCCCAGGACGGCGATGTCCACGTGGCCGCCGCGGATCATGGCGAAGGAATCGGCGTGGCCAAAAATGGAGGCTCCGGGGACGGCGGTGATGGGATCGCGCGAGGCGTTGACGAGGTCCCGGTCCTCCTCGCCGGGCGCCGGGCGCGGGCCCACCCCGAGGATTCCGTTCTCCGACATGAAGAGGATGCCCCGGCCGGGAGGGACGTAGTTGGCCACCAGGCTCGGGTTTCCGATCCCGAGGTTCACCACGGACCCGTCGGGGAACTCGCGCGCAATGCGGCGCGCGATGTCGTCCGGAGTGAGCGCCGCCCGGGCCAGCTTCTCGCGCGCCTCTGTCTCAAGCTTCGGAGAGGAGTTCAGTGTCTTCTCCCAGGACGATTCGGTTGACGTAGATGCTCGGGGTGTGGACCGCCTCGGGGGCGATCTCCCCCGGCTCGACGATCTCCTCCACCTCGGCGATCGTGACCCGCGCCGCGGTCGCCATGACGGGGTTGAAGTTGCCCGCCGTGCCCCGGTAGACGAGGTTTCCCATGCGGTCGGCCTTGTGCGCCTTGATGAGCGCGAAATCGCCCCCCAGGGCGTGCTCGAGCAGGGTCTGGCGCCCGCCGAAGCTGCGCACTTCCTTCTCCTCGGCGGCCTCGGTGTCCACCCCCGTCGGGGTGTAGAAGGCCGGGATTCCGGCTCCGGCCGCGCGCAACCGCTCCGCCAGGGTGCCCTGGGGGATCTGCTCCAGCTCGATCTCGCCCGCCAGGTGCCGCTCGCGGAAGACGTAGGCCGACCGGTGGAAGGCGTAGGAGCAGATGAGCTTTCCCACCATCCCCCGGCGGAAGAGCTGGGCCAGGCCCTCCTCCCCGTAGCCGGCGTGGTTGGAGACGATGGTGATGTTCCGCGCCGTGTGCTTCCCCATGGCGGTGAGGAGGTTCTCCGGCACCCCGGCTCCGCCGAAGCCGCCGAGCAGGATGACGGCGCCGTCGGGGATGTCCGCGACGGCGGCCGCGGAGGAGGGGTAGACCTTCCCCTCCGGGGCGGGGCGGGCTTGGGCCAAGGGTCAATCCTCGAAGATGGCCGCGGCGCGGCGCCAGGCCCCGCTCGCCCGCTCGATGAGGATGGGGAAGCAGGCCACCTGAAAGCCGTGGGGGCGGGGGAGCTTGTCCAGGTTGGCGAGCTTTTCGATCTGAAAGCACTCCTTCTCCTTGCCCGCGAAGTGGGCCTGCCAGAAAGTTCCCTTCACCCCCTCCTTGTGAAGGGTGTAGGTGAACTCGGCGGGGATGGAATCGAAGGGGTGGTTCCGGATGGGGAGGCTCAGGTCGATGACCCGGCGCGGCATGACCGTCTCCAAGCTTGGGTGAATGCGTACAGGGAACCAGGAGGAGGCATACTAGGCGCTCACCCCCGAAAAATCCAGAGGGGAGGCCCCCCGCCCCCCGGCGGTTTCCCCTCCCCGCTTGCCCCGCCGCCGGGGCTGCCCTAGAGTTCGGTTGCCCAAAGAACCCGTGATCGCGCCGCGCGTGCGGTCGGAGGATGGAATGGCGAAACGAGGGGAATCCGCGCCCGCCCCGCCGGCCGAGAGGAAGATGGGCCCCTACCTCTACCTCTCGGTGTTCCTCTCGGGGGGCGCCATCCTGATTCTTGAGATCGCGGCCAGCCGGGTGATGGCCCCCCACTTCGGCAACACCCTCTACAACTGGACGAGCATGATCGGGGTCATCCTCGCCGCCCTGAGCCTGGGCTACGCGGCCGGAGGCCGGCTGGCGGACCGCCGCCCCTCCTTCCGCCTCTTCTTCCTGATCATGGTGGCGGGCGCGGGACTGGTGGCCCTCATCCCTCTCCTGCGGGCGCTCCTCCTGCCCCTGCTCGAGGGGAGGCTCAGCCTGCGCTCGGGCCCCCTCTTCGGGGGAATCCTCCTCTTCGCCGCCCCGAGCGTCGTCCTGGCCGCCCTCACCCCCTTCGCCGTCAAGCTCGCCGCCCGGGGGGAGGAGACCCTGGGCGCCGTGACGGGGAACCTCTTCACCTGGTCCACGTTGGGGAGCATCGCCGGCGCCTTCGCCACCGGCTTCGTCCTCATCCCCTTGTTCGGGCTGAACGCGATCTTCCTCTCCACCGCCGGGGCGCTCGCCCTGGCCGGAGGCGCCGGGCTCCACCTCTCGCGCGGGGAGGCGGCCGGCGGCGGGGCCGCGGCCGGCGGCGGCGGGTCCGCCAAAGCCCTCCCGGGTGTGCTCCTCTTCACGGCGGCCGCTCTCCTGCTCGGGGCGGCCTGGGCGCCCCATCCCCCGGGGAAGGCGGGCTCCCTCCTCTTCCGCGAGAACATGTACCACACCATCCGCGTCATCGAGCGGGATGGATTGGGCAACCGCATCCGGGAGATCTACCTCGACTACCAGCCCGAAGGAGCCATGGTGGTGGGGGAGGAGAGCGCGCTCCACTTCGCGTACACCCGCTTCCTGGCGATCGGCCCCGCCGCTTTGCCCGGGATGAAGAGCGCCTTCTTCATCGGGGGGGGCGCCTTCAACATGCCCAAGGTGCTCCGCATCATGCGCCCCGAGGCCCGGATCACCGTGGCCGAGCTCGACCCGGACGTCGTGAGCGCCGGGCGCGATTTCTTCCGCCTGGGGGCCTACCCGAAGATCCGCGTCCTCACCGGGGACGGGCGCCGCCTCCTCCGGCGCACGCCGGGCCGGTGGGACTTCATCGTGGGGGACGCCTACCGGGGCTTGCGCAACATTCCGGCCCATCTGGTGACGCGGGAGTTCTTCGCCGAGGCGCGCGGGCGGCTCTCCCCGGAGGGCGCCTTTTTCCTCAACCTCATCTCGCAGCGCGCCGGACCGGGCGCCTCCCTCTACGCCGCGGTCTACCGCACCATGGAGAGCGTCTTCCCCGAGGTATGGGTGTTCAGCACCGATCCGGAAGCGCCCCACGTCGCCCAGAACGTTCTCCTGTTCGCCTTCCGCGAGCGGCGGGCGGGCCGGTTCCGGGAGCTGATGGCCCGCCTCCGGGCGGACCCCAAGCTTCGCTTCATCGCCGAGGGGCGCGTGGCTCCCCCCTCGCCGCGCATCTACGGGCCGGTGCTGACGGACGACTACGCCCCGGTGGAGAATTTGATCGAAAGGGGATTCTAGGAGGGGGCCCGCGCGGGTCCCGATTGAGAGGAGTCAAAATGGCAAAGCAACGAATCGCTCTCGTCCCGGCCGACGGGATCGGTCCCGAAGTGGTGAGCGAGGCCGTCCGCGTCCTGCGCGCCCTGGAGAAGCGGGAGTCCCGGCTGCGACTCGAGTTCACCCGCTTCCCCTGGGGGAGCGACTTCTATCACAAGACGGGGCGGATGTGC
>JAZGDQ010000211.1:0-3823 GCA_036477985.1 bacterium | reverse complement strand
GGCGGCATCTCTCGATGAAATGCGGCCTAGTCGTGCTCCCAGATGTCCCCGGCGCGGAGGAGGGCGTCGATGTCGCCCTCCCCCTTTTCTTCGCGGGCCGCGGCCAGCTGCTCCTCCACCTGGTTTTGATAGGCGAGGCGCTCGATGCGCCGCAAAATCCCCAGAGGCAGCGGGCCGTTCTCGTGCTCCATCCGGGTCAGGAGGAAAGCGTAGCTGCCCTGGGCGTCGTCCTCGCGATGGACCGAGATGCCCTCGGCGTCGGCGGGAACGATCTCGAAGGAGAAGTCCTTGATCCGAACCCCCTTCCGGTCGTCCTCGGGGCCGAAGATGAGGGGCTCGCCGTCCTCGAGGTAGACCACGTTGTGCTCCTTCATCCCCTTCTCGGTGTACTGGTTCCAGGCGCCGTCGTTGAAGACGATGCAGTTCTGGAGCACCTCGACGAGGGCGGTTCCCTCGTGGCGGGCGGCCTCCACGAACATCCGGGCCATGTGCTTCTGGTCGCGGTCCAGCGTGCGGGCGATGAAGCTGCACTCGGCGCCCAGGGCGAGGGAGAGGGGATGGAGGGGGGCGTCCACCGAGCCGAAGGGGGTCGATTTCGTGCGGCTCCCCGGCAAGGAGGTGGGCGAGTACTGCCCCTTGGTGAGGCCGTAAATTCGGTTGTTGAACAGGATGATCTTGACCCCGATGTTGCGGCGCATGGCGTGGATGAGGTGGTTGCCGCCGATGCTGAGGGCGTCCCCGTCGCCCGTGATGACCCACACCGAGAGGTCGGGCTGGGTGACTTTCACGCCCGTGGCGAACGCGGGGGCGCGGCCGTGGATGGTGTGGAAGCCGTAGGTGTTCATGTAGTAGGGGAAGCGGGCGGCGCAGCCGATTCCGCCGACGAAGACGAATTTCTCCTTGGGAATATCCAGCGCGGGAAGCACCTTCTGCATCTGGGCCAGGACGGCGTAGTCCCCGCATCCGGGGCACCACTTGACGATCTGATCCGTCTGAAAATCCTTGCGCTTGAGACCGAGCCCGCCGGAATTCGTTTGGGTAGCCACGCTAGAGAAGCTCCTCAATCTTCGAGATGATTTCGCTCACCTTGAACGGCTTTCCCTCGATCTTGTTGTAGCTGACGGCGTCGACAAGGTGCTCGGCGCGCAGGAGGCGGGAGAGCTGGCCGAGGTTGAGTTCGGGCACGAGCACGGTTTTGAAATTCCTCAGCACCTCGCCCAGGTTCGCCGGGAAGGGGTTAAGGTGGCGGAGGTGGACCTGGGAGACCGAGGCGCCGCGCGCCTGGAGGGCCTCGACGGCCGCCGTGATGGCCCCGTAGGTGCCGCCCCATCCGACGACCAGGACATCCCCGCTCGACTCGCCGACGACCTCGACCGGGGGAATGTCCTTGGCGATCCCGGCCACCTTGGCGGCGCGGGTGCGGACCATGTGTTCGTGATTCTCGGGATCGTAGCTCACGTTCCCCGAGCCGTCCTCCTTCTCGAGGCCGCCGATGCGGTGCTCCATGCCGGGCGTGCCCGGCGGCGTCCATGGGCGGGCCAGCGTTTCGGGATCGCGCAGGTAGGGGGCGAACCCCTCCGGGTCGGTGCGGAAGGAGGCTTCCATCTCGGGAAGATCCGAGACGGCGGGAAGGCACCAGGGCTCGGAGCCGTTGCCCAGATAGCCGTCGCTCAGGAGGATGACCGGCGTCATGTACTTGACCGCGATCCGGCAGGCCTCGATCGCCGTCCAGAAGCAATCGCTCGGGGTGGCGGTGGCGACGATCGGAACCGGGCACTCCCCGTTGCGCCCGTACATCATCTGGAGCAGGTCGGCCTGCTCGGTCTTCGTCGGAAGGCCCGTGCTGGGGCCGCCGCGCTGGACGTTGACGACGATGAGGGGCAGCTCGGTGATGACGGCGAGGGCGACGGCCTCGGCCTTGAGGGCGATTCCGGGACCGCTCGAGCAGGTCATCCCGAGGGCGCCCGCGAAGGAGGCGCCGATGGCGGCGGACACGGCCGCGATCTCGTCCTCGGCCTGAAAGGTGACGACCCCGAAGTTCTTATGCTTGGAGAGCTCGTGGAGGACGTCGCTGGCCGGGGTGATGGGATAGGCGCCCCAGAAGAGCTTGAGGCCCATCTGGCGGACGGCGGCGATGAACCCGTAGGCGAGGGCGGTGTTGCCGGAGATGTTGCGGTAGGTGCCGGCCGGGTAGTCGGCCTCGCGGACGATGTACTGGCTGGTGAAGGACTCGGTCGTCTCGCCGAAGTTATAGCCCGCCTCCATGGCCTTCAGGTTCGCCTCGACGAGCTCGGGGCGCTTGCCGAACTTGTCTTGAATCCATTGGCGGGTCGGGTCGATGGGGCGGGAGTAGAGCCAGAACATGAGCCCGAGGGCGAAGAAGTTCTTGCACCGCTCGACGACGTTCGGGGGAAGCCCCAGCTCCTCGAGCGCGTTGCGGGTCAGCTGGGTGAGCTGGACCGGATGGACCTCGTAGCTCGCGAGGAATTTCTCGTCCTCGAGGGGGTTGGAGGCGTAGCCCGCCTTGTCGAGGTTCTTGGCCGTGAAATTGTCCGTGTTGACGATGACGAGGCCGCCGCTCTTGAGATCGCTCACGTTCGCCTTCAGGGCGGCGGGGTTCATCGCCACCAGAACGTCGGGCGCGTCGCCGGGGGTGTGGATGTCCTTGCTGCTGAAATTGACCTGAAATCCGCTCACGCCGGCGAGGGTGCCGGCGGGCGCCCGAATCTCGGCGGGAAAATCGGGGAACGTGCTGAGATCGTTTCCGGCGAAGGCGGAGGCCGTCGTGAAGCGGTCCCCGGTGAGCTGCATCCCGTCGCCCGAGTCGCCGGCGAAGCGAATCGCGACGGTTTCGACCTCGAGGACCTCTTTCGTCGAGCGGCCGTTGCCTGATTCTTGAGCCATTGTCTTAAATTTCCCTCAGGAGGATCCGTGCGGTAGTAAGGCGGGCGACGGCCGGGGAGAGATCGCCCGGGGCGTCGTTCCGGAAGAGGGTGGGAAACCCGACTCGCCTGTACATCTGACTCCTGCCTTGGATAGCGCCCGGCCCCTCCCACACCGAGGGCCGCAGAGGCGGATTATCCTTAGAGTCAACAACTTAGTCAACGAACCTGACAAAATTCGTCCCAATTCCCACGTATCTCACCCCGCCCGCCCTCCGTCAAGGCCCAATTCGGAGGCCACCCCCTGCATGGCCTCCAGGGTGAAGGCGATGTGCTCGTCCAGGGGAACCCCCAGCTCGTTCGCCCCCTTTTCGATATCCTCCCGGTTCACCCCCTTGGCGAAGGCCTTGTCCTTCCACTTCTTGCGCACGCTCTTGGGCTTGACCTCGCGCACATCCTTGGAGGGGCGCACGAGGGCGACGGCCGTGATCAGCCCGACAAGCTCGTCCACGGCGAAGAGGGCCTTGCCCAAGCGGGTTCGGCGGGGGACGTTCAGGTACTCGGCGTGGCCGAGGATGGCCTCGATCATCTCCTCGGGATAGCCCTTCTCCCGAAGGACGCCGCAGCCGACGGTGGGGTGCTCTTCTTGGGAGGGGTGCTTCTCGTAGTCCAGGTCGTGGAGCAGGCCCGTCGCGCCCCAGAAGTCCTCGTCCTCGCCGAACCGGCGGGCGTAGGCCCGTAGGCAGGCTTCGATGCCGCGGGCGTGGGCGCGGAGGCCCTCGCCCTTCGTCCACTCGAACAAGAGCGCCTCGGCTTCGGCGCGATCAAAGTGCAACCGATTCTCCTTCCCGCCGCTTCGCGGGAGGAAGGCTAGCCGCCCGTGGAGGGGCTGCCGGGCGCCGACCCCGCCCCCCTTCTCAGGCCCATCTATTCGCCATCTC
>JAZGDQ010000210.1:0-3925 GCA_036477985.1 bacterium | reverse complement strand
CAGAAAAATCAGATGATTTCGGCGGCTTTCCCGGATTCGGCGGCTCCGCTCCGGCCGGGGGGGCCGGACTCCCGTTCGGGGTCCCCGAAGCCCTCCTCGTGGGGGAGAAGGAGGCGTCCTTCCTCCTCGGCGGAGGCCCGGCCTCCCCGGCGGAGGCCCGGCCTCCCCGGCGGGGGCCCGGCTAGAGGTTTGACGCGCGAGGTTCCCCGATTCGGGTTCCGCCGGCGGCGGGGGCCGGACCGGCCCCGAGGTCCGGTCACGCCCGGCGGCCCGGCCCGGACCCGCAGTCCGGTCACGCCCGTTCATCCATATCCGGCCTGAGGCGGGGGAATCGTCAAATTCGCCGGACGGCGCCCCGGCCGCGCGCCCCCGCGCCCCGGGTGAGGCGCCTTCGGGAGGATTCCCTCCTTCGTTCCGGCCGCGCGCCCCCGCGCTCCGGCCGCGCGCCCCCGCGCTCCTGGACATTCCCTCCCGGTTGGGGGAGGTTGGGGCCGGTGGGCGGGCTCCTCTGACTCCTCTAAAACGGTCATCCTCTGGGAATATTCACTTTGGCGGACAACACGGCCGGAATCCTCTGGGCTGTCTCGGCGGCCGCCCTCTCCGCCTTCACGAACGTCCTGACGGCGCGGCCCATCCGGCAGATCGGGATTCTGCGCGCCTCCCTCATCACGAACGTCGTCAACGTCGTCATCCTGGCGCTCGTGGGCTGGTGGATGCACGAGCCCGGGCAGATCCGCCTGGGGGGGCTTTTGTGGTTCGCCCTCCTGGGGCTGACGGCCTACAGCTACGGCCGGTTCGTCTTCTATCAGGGGCTCTCCACCATCGGCCCCTCGCGGCAAATGACGCTGATGGGCCTCGCCCCCTTCCTGGCGCTGGGGCTGGGCGTTTTTTTCCTGGACGAGCGGCCCGGCGCCGCGGTCCTCGCGGGGACGGCCTTCGTCGTCGTGGGCGTCGTGCTGGTGAGCTACGAGCCCTCCGGGGGAAGCTGGTTTCACAAGGGCATCGTCTGGGGCTTCGCGAGCGCCCTCTCCTTCGGGCTGAGCACGTTCATCCGCAAGAACGGCCTCGCCTACATGCCGAACCCGGCGCTCACGGTGGCCTGGGCGAACCTGGTGAGCGTTCCCATCATTCTGAGCCTGCGCCCCTACGTTCCGGCCCGGCTCTTCGCGGCGCCGCCGCGGGGGGTGATGACCGTCCTCCTCTTCGTGGCCGTCCTGAACGCGGGCACCCAGATTCTCTACAACAAGGCGATCATGACGAGCGACATCAGCATCGTCACCCCGATTCTCACCTCCTCCCCCATCTTCTCGCTCATTTTCACGGCCCTGATCCTGCGCGACGTGGAGCGGGTCCGCCCCCTCATGGCGGCGGGGATTGTCATCACCGTCGGGGGGATGCTCGCCATCGCCCTCGGGCGGGGCTGACCGCTGAGCGGGGCAGGCCGCCGGATGATCCGGTCACCGGGCGGAGCAGGCCGCCGGATGACCCGGTCACCGGGCGGAGCAGGAGGCCGGATGACCCGGTCACCGGGCGGAGTAGGAGGCCGGGCGGTTGTGAAGGGCCGGATGATCCGGTCACCGGGCGGGCCGTTGATCCGCCGCCCCAGGCGGGGTAGGCTGGTCCCAATCCGGCATGGCGATTCGTCGCCGGTTTCGGCGATGGCGGGACGCGGGTGTCTCTTTCCGCCGCGGGCGCTCCGCGGGGCGGAATTTCTCCGGTTTTCGACAAAGCGCGGTCCGATATTCAGCAAAGGAGGAATCATGGGCGATAAGGCATTCATCGATAGCTTCCTGGCCGAGAAGCGGCTCTGCCGGTTTTCGGTCACCCGCAAGGACGGCGGCCAGCTCATCCGGCCCATCTGGTACATCTGGGAGGACGGCAAGTTCCTGATCAGCACCAAGACGGTCGGCATCCACACCCGGATCGTGAAGCGCGACCCGCGGATCTCGATCGTGGTGGACAAGGACGACCCGCCCTACAAGGCCGTGGTGTGCGAGGGCGACGTCGAGGTCGTCGAGGGCGTGGGGACGGACCACGACCTGATCGGCCGGTGCGCCGAGCGCTATCTGGGCCCGGAAATTTCGAAGAAATTCATGGCCGGCCCGGTCGCCCAGGTGGACCGGGTGCGCTTCATCGTCACCCCCCGGCGCTGGACCATCTGGGACGCCTCGGGCGATCCGCCCTTCCCGGCCCGGCCGGCGACCTACGACTGAGCCTCGAATCGGGGAGCGAATCCCGCCGGGCGGCTTCGGCCGCCCGGTTTTTTTTGTGCGCGCGCCGCCCTTCGTTGCGGGACCCCGCCCCTAGAGGGTGTCCGAGACCGGGCGCACACGGCGCCAGATGCCAATGACGAAGAGGATCACCCCGCCGATGTGGGCCAGGGCCGAGAGGGCGAGGAGGAACCGGGGGAAGGGGTGGGCGCTCCGCCACATCCAGGGCTCGCCCGCCACCCGGAGCAGCAGGCCGCCCACTATGAGATAGTAGACGGCGTAGACGGTGGGGAGGTGGTAGCGCCCCTTGGTCTCGGGGTGGGCGCCGCGCATGAGGGGGAACATCCACCAGGCGACGCCCATCACCATGAGGGCGAGCCAGCCGACGAAGCCCAGGTGGGCGTGGAGGAGGAGGAGGTCGCGCGGGATCGCCGTGCGCGAGACGGCGTTGACGAGCATGAACGCGCTGCCCGAGGCGAAGGTGAGGATGAAGAAGAGCAGGCTGGTCTTGACGTAGAGCTGTATGACGGGGGGCATGGCGGCGCCTCCTTTTTGTTTCGGCCCCGCGCTTTGGGCGGCACGAGGAACGGGTGGCGGATGGACGGCGCCGGAAGAGGGAGGAGCGCGTGAAGCTGGGAGCGGACCCGCGCAGATGGGCGCGCCTCGTCTTCTGCGTCGCTTTCCATGTCATTCTACTCGGTTTGGCGGGCGGCGTGCTGGCCGATGCGTTCGGCGCCGCCCGGCCCGGGCGGGCGCTCTTCCTCCCCGGAATCCTCGCGGCGGCCCTCATCGGATGGTTCTACACGAGCGATCGGCCCGGGAATCGCATCGCCGAGGCGGGCCATCTGGCCGGGGCGCTGACGGCGGTGCGCCTCTGGGCCGACATCGCCTACGCCCTGCCCGCCTCGGGACTCACCGCCTGGGAATTCTTCGGCGCCTGGCACGCCTGGGGATCCTACCTCGCCAACGCCCTCGCCATCCTGGCGGCGGGGGCGTGGAATGAACGGAGGAGGTAAGAGAAGGAGGTTGGTGAGTGTGGGTGAGGGGTAAGTCGGGAATTAGATCCCATAAGAAGAGATAACAGACCGAGGTGGATCAAAGCGCTGAGGAAACAGGTTCGAACAGAGCCTTGGAGGGGAATCAAAGTCTCCCTCGCCCCTCATTCCGCAGCGGGCTTTAAATACTTGGCGACAGCCGCGCGCGCCTTCTGCGCCTCGGGAAACTCCGGCTTGAGTTCCAGCGCCTTGTCGAGCAGAGCCAACGCTTCTTTGAACTGCTTCTGGGAGATATGGACCGTTGACTTGTAGAAGTAGAGCACAGGGTCCTCGGCGTCGAACGAGAGGGCCCGGTCAAGGGCGCGCGATGCCATTTCGAAGTTTTTCTGATGGCGGGCAACGATGCCTATCCGGTTGTACACGTGGAGATTCTCCGGCCGCTCGTCGATTTCCAGGGCGCGCTCGAACGCCTCGTTCGTCCCCTCCTGGTCGCCCAGAGCCTGCAGAGACTCGCCCAGCCCGATGTGGCCCGCCACGCTCTTCTCGTTCACAACGATGGCGCCTTCGAACTCCGTCTTCGCCCGATCGAACCGCTTTTCCTTGAGGTCCCGGTTTCCCCGTTTGACGAAAGCGGATTCCCGGCGGCGGAACAGAGTTCGCGCCTCCGGGTCGATCTGCTCGGCCTCGGTGAGCGCCTGTTCGGCGGCCGTTTGGTCGCCC
>JAZGDQ010000021.1:0-5684 GCA_036477985.1 bacterium | reverse complement strand
CCGAAACAGACTGCCGCGGGAGGGGAGAGACGCCCATGACGCCGACGGAATCGACGCAAGAGAGAGAGTCGGGCTTTGCGGAGCATCCGGACTACCGGGTCGGCTTCGAGCCCACCCCCAAGCGGGTGCGGGTGGCGCTCGGCGGCGAGACGGTCGCCGACAGCGCCCGGGCCATGATCATGCTCGAGACGGGGCACGTGCCGGTCTATTACTTCCCGCGCGAGGATGTCCGCATGGACCTCCTGGCGCGGACCGATCACTCCACCTACTGACCCTTCAAGGGAGACGCGTCCTATTGGACGCTCACCGTCCGGGACCGGACGGCCGAGAACGCGGTCTGGAGCTACGAGGACCCCTACGAGGAAGTGGCCGGCATCAAGGACTATCTCGCCTTCTACTGGAACCGGGTGGACGCCTGGCGCGAGGAGGACGAGGAGATCTTCGGTCACGCGCACGACCCCTACAAGCGGATCGACGTGCTGAAGAGCGAGCGCCCGGTCCGCGTCGTGCTGGGCGGCGAAACCGTCGCCGAGACGCGCCGCGCCCGCTTTCTCTTCGAGACGGGCATGCCGACGCGCTACTACATCCCCGAGGAAGACGTGCGGATGGATCTGCTCGAGCCCTCCGAGACCGGCACCGTCTGCGCCTACAAGGGGAACGCAATTTACTGGTCGGCGCGGATCGGCGAGAAGCGCTTCGAGGACGTGGTCTGGAGCTATCCCGATCCGCTCTTGGACGGGTCCCCGGTCAAGGGCTATCTGTGCTTCTGGAACGAGCGGGTGGACGACATCTTCGTGGACGGCGCGGCGATTCCCAAGTGAGGGCCCGCGCGGGCCGCGCGGGGATTTTTCGGGAAGGGGCGATCAGGAGCCGGCGATCGTCAGGCGGTTGCGGCCGGCGCGCTTGGAGACGTAGAGGGCGGCGTCGGCCGCCGCCAGAAGGGTTTCCCGGTTCCGTCCGTCATTGGGGAACGAGGCGAGCCCTCCGCTGAAGGACACCTTGACGCTCTCCCCGTTGGGCAGCGTGTACTCCTTCGAGGCGAACTCCTCGCGAAGACGGTCCATGACGCAGAAGGCGTCCTCCACGGGAAGCTGAGGAAGGAGCACGACGAACTCCTCTCCGCCGTAGCGTCCGATCACGTCCGAATCGCGCAGCTTCTGCCGGAGAAAATGGGCCGTGTCCCTGAGCACCCCGTCGCCCGCCTGGTGGCCGTGGGTGTCGTTGAACTTCTTGAAGCCGTCCAGATCGATCATCCCGATCGTGAGCGTCTCGCCGTAGCGGCCCGCGCGGGAGAAGAAGCCGTCGAGCTGGCGCATCAGGGAGGAGCGGTTGTAGAGCAGGGTGAGGCTGTCCTGGTTCGAGAGGGTGCGCATCAAGAGGGCGCGCCGGCTCCGGGTGCGGACGCAGTTGAGGAGGATCTCCGGGTCCACCGGCTTGACGAGGTAGTCGTCGCTGCCCGCCTGGAGCCCTTCGATGTACTCGGAGACCTTCTCGCGGACGGTCAGGAAGACGATGGGGAGCATGAGGAAGCGGCTGTCCTGCCGCACGGCGCGCGCCAGCTCGAAGCCGCTGAAGCCGGGCATGGCGATGTCCATCAAAAGCAGATCGGGATTGAACGTGTCCAGGGTCTCCAACATCTCCTCGGGCTGGAGGCAGGCCTCGAAGAGATAGCCCGCCCCCTCGAGGACCTTTCGCAGAAAGGCGACCTGGACGGGGTCGTCCTCGACCGAAAGAACGCGGATGGGCACGTCCGGGTGGGGAACCCCCATCAGCTCCAGGGCCTGGAGGAAGGGCTCCGGGGAGAGGGGCTTGACGAAGTATCCCTCCCCCCCCGCGCGGACGGCTTCCACCCGGTCCTTCAGGCTCGTCTTCTCGCTCGCGAAGAGGACGGGCACGGAGCCGAGGACCGAATCCCCCTTCAGCTCCCGGCAGATCGCGAAACCGTTCTTCCCCTCGATCTCGGTGTCCATGAGGATCATGTGCGGCTTCGCTTCCCGGAGAAACGCGGAGATGTCCTCGCCCGGCCGCCAGGCATGTATCTCATACCCCTTGCCCAAGAGAAGCTTCTTGAGGCTTTCGATGAAGGCTTCGTCCTCGTCGAGGATGGCGAGCTTGCGGAGGGAGGCGTCGTCGGTCCCGACGAAGGGGAAAGGGCCGGCGTCCGCGGCGGCGAGGGAGTTCTCTTGCGCCGATTTCGCTTCCGGGGCTTTATCTTGCGGACGCAGGGCAGACATTCGATCTTTCTCTTTTTGCAAACGGGGTCCGCTTTCGGGAATTTCGCAGAGCCCGATGCAACCGAAGGGGAGGCTGTCGGACAGCCGGCCCGGATTTCGCTTTCCGCTTTCCGCCGGAGCGCCTTGAAGATGCCGGAGGGAAACGGGCGCTCCCGGAATCAAAGCAGCCCTACCAAGCGTCCCTTGCCCGCGGAATAACGGCTGATCTGCCGAATTCGGTTTCTAGTATAAAGAGTATTATTTATATTTCAAGTGGAACCTTCGGCGCGCCCGGTCCCGGCCCGGAAAATGACAAGCGCCTCCGGGAGGCGCCGGGGAGAAGCGGCGCCCCGGACGGATTCGGGAGGCCCGCCGCCTCATTTCCCGGGGCGGGCGCAGTCCCCCCCCGTCTCGGACCGGGGCGGGAGGCGGAGCAGCTCGGCGGCGGCGAGCACCTCGTTGTCCGATGCCCCCCCGGCGATCAGCACCTTCCCCTCGCCGAGAAGGGTCGCCGTGTGAAACCGCCTCTCGAGGCGGAGGGAGGAGGGGAGGGCGGTGAAGCAGCCGCCGCGCGGATCGAACACCTCGCCGCTCGCGAGCGTCTTTCCCCGTCCCCAGCCCCCCAGGAGGAGGACCCGCCCGTCCGGCATGAGGGTGGCCGTATGCTGCTGGCGCTCCTGGCGCGTCCCGCCGGGCACGGGGGTGAACCTCTCTGTTTTCGGATCGAAGATCTCCGCGCTGCGCAGGGTGCGGCGCGGCCCCAGCCCGGCCGCGATGAGCACCCGCCCGTCCCGGAGGCGGGTGGCCGTGTGGCGCCGCCGGTCACTCGACAGGAGGGAGCGCACGAGGCGGGAGCGCTCCCGGGCGGGGTCGTAGATCTCCGCGTAGCGCCCCTGCCGGCCCTCGGCGCCTCCCACGATGAGCACCCCGCCGCCGGCGAGGAGGGTGGCCGTGTGCTGCGAGCGCGCGACGCGCAGGGGCCGCTCCGGCCGGGCGAGGGTGTCCGTCCGGGGGTCGAAGATCTCGACCGCGCGCATGGCCCGCCGCCCGTCGGTCCCCCCGGTGATGAGCACCCTGCCGTCGGGGAGGAGCGTAGCGGTGTGGTCGTAGCGGCCCCGGAGCATCTTCACCCGGCGCGCCGGCCCGCCCCGCGGCGGGATGAGCACGGCCTCGCGCAGGGCCGTATTCGAATTGAGCCATCCCCCGGTGAGGAGAACGCGGCCGTCGCGTAGAAGAGTCGCCTGATGCCACCCGCGCGGGCGGATGCCCAGAGGCGGGAGCGCTTCGAAGGCGCCCTTGGAGGCGTCGTAGATCTCGGCCGAGGCGAGCGGGCCCTTTTGGGCCATTCCGGCCGCGAGGAGGACGCGCCCGGGCCCGGTGAGGACCGCCGTGTGGCCGTGGCGGGCCGTTGCCATCTCCCCCGCCGGGGAGAAGTCCCCCCCGTCCCCGCAGCCGGCGAGGAGGAGGAATCCGCCCAGCGCCCAGGCCGCCCGCCGCATGGTCCATCCCTCCCCTTCGAATCCGGGACCGCCCGCTTCATCCGCTCAGCGCCGGAGACTGCGCCTTACCGGTGGTGGTCGATCCCCCGGTAGGCGTCGATGAACCGCACGATGCGCGCCTCGTCGAAATCCTCCATGCTGTCGATCCGCCCCCAGGCCGTCAGGGCAATACGGGTCTTCATGGTCGGATAGGGGGCGAGGATGACGCGTTCTCGGTAGCGGCGGACGATGGCGCGAAGTTTGAGAACGAGCTCGGGGCAGCCCGAGCAGTTGTACTGGACGGCCACCCCTCCGTCCTCGAGGCTGTGGAGTTGGAGGCCCTTGGAAAGAGGCCGGTCGTGAATCCCCCAGGGCGCGCGGGAGGAGTAGTGCGGCCCCGAGGTCGGGGGGTCGGTGTTGTAGCGGAAGGAGCGATCCGCCCCCGGGCGGATGTGCCGGTTGCCCTGAAGGGGGACGGAGCGGCCGGGGGCGGGGCCGCCCCCGCCGAAGAAGAAGTAGCCCCCGGCGAGGAGGAGGGCGGCGGCGATGAGCATTCCGCCCCACCGGCCCGCGCCGTCTTTGCCTCTCTTTGGCGCGGATCCTTTCTTCGGGATGGGTCCCATTCCCTTTCGTCGTTTTTTCTTGGCCAATTTCAGTTCTCCGGATCTTGATGGTAAAAAGGCCCGCCGGTTGATGCCGGCGGCGATCTTATCACTTCCCTCCGCGGGGCGGCCACGGGGGAAGCATCCTGAGGGCGCCCGCCCGCGGGGAGAAGCATCCCCCGATATTGGCGGCTCTCCCCATCCGCTAAGGCCGGCATTCCGGAGCCGTTCAGATTGACAACCTCCACCCTCCATTCCTATTGTAGTATCACCGGCTGGATCTTCCGCGTCATCTCGAATTCCGCGAATCTCGCGGAAGGAGATTTTCTTGTCCAAACGATTCGCAGCCATCCTGATTGCGGCCGTCTGGGCCTTCGCCTCCGCGCCGGCCTCGCGGGCCGCCGACGTTCAGGTGACCATCGGCTCCTCCCCGCCGGGCTTCACCGCCATCATCCTCGCCGGCGGAGTCGCCGTCTTCGTGAGCCGGGAGGTCGAGGGCGTCTCCATGAGTGTGCCCACCACCAAGGGCTTCGTCCACAACCTCCGGGCGATGGAGGCGGGGACCTTCGAGTTCATGATCAACGCGACGGGCCTGGTGGCCCAGGCCGTGGCCGGGTTGAAGCCGTTCAAAAAGAAGTTCGAGCACATCCGTGGATTGCTCCCGATCGTTGACGTGCCGTACCACTTCGTCACCCTCCCCAGCTCCGGTGTCGTGACGGTCGCGGACCTGAAGGGCAAGCGCGTGAACGTGGGCCCCAAGGGGGGCGTCACGAACCTCATCACCGAGATCCTGCTGAGCGTGGCGGGGATCAGCAAGGACATCTCGCGCGAGCGCCTGAACGCGCGCGCCGCGGGGACCGCCCTCACGGACAACCGGATCGCCGCCTTCCTCCGGCCCGCGCCGCTTCCGGCCGGGAACATCATCGAGGCGGGGAACGTCTCGGGCGGGGTCCGCATCCTCCCGATCAGCGGGGAGTTCGCCGAAGGCGCATTGAAGCGGATGCCCGGAAGGTCGCACATGACCATCCCCGCCGGACTCTACAAGGGCGTGGACAAGCCGGTGAAGGTCATCGGCCACTCCGTCTTCTTCGCCGTGCGCGACACCGTTCCGCCGGACGTGGTCTACAAGGTCGTCAAGGGGATTCTTTCGAAGAAGGGCGAGAAGTTCCTCAAGAAGGTCCACAAGGCCATGGCGAAGATTTACAAGCTCTCCCCGGGATTCAAATCCTTCACCTCGGCCAACATCAAGCTCCACCCCGGCGTCGAGCGCTACTGGAAGGAGAAGGGGGTGGAGATTCCGGCCCACCTGGCCCATTAGGTTTCACCGCCGCAGAAGCCGCGTTTCCGGCGGGCGGCGGAGGGAGCGCACGCAGCGTCCCTCCTCCGCCCTG
>JAZGDQ010000209.1:0-2391 GCA_036477985.1 bacterium | reverse complement strand
TTCCTCCGCCCGATCGGGCGCCGCGCGCTCGGCCCCGGGCCCGGGGGGGGGCGGTGCGGGCGATCCTCCGGCGGTGAAGTGGGCCAGGAACAGGTAGGCGGCCAAGACTGCGAAAAACGAAAAGGCGAAGCCGGCCTGAGAGGCGGGGAACAGGTCGGGAAAGCGCGTCCGGGACGCTTCAGGGACCGAGTTGAGAAAGTCGATGAAGGGAAACCGGGGGCCTCGGGTCAGGAACAGCGTGATGGCGTCGATGTCGGATTCCTGCCGGTAGTGGGTGCCCGCGAGGTTCACGAACATCGATACGGCGCCCAGGAATATGAGCCCGTTCGTGGGAATCCGGGGAAGGGCGTGGGCCAGCATGATGAAGAGAAACGGGAGGGCGGGCACGAGGTAGCGCGGGCCGAAGATGCCCGAAGTCCCCCCGCCCCAGTACAGGGGCCGGCTCGTGTTCCAGATGAAGAAGAGCGCGAATATGAGCCAGCTGAGGCGCAGACGGAGGCGGGATTCCCCGTTCGCGGGGGAGGTGAGATCCCGCAGGGAGAGGGCCGCGAAGATGAGGACGGGGGTGGAGAAGAGGAGGCCGCGCTCGACCCCCGCCAGGAGGCGCCACGCGGTTCCCAGGGAGGGGAAGGTGGAGCCGAAAAAAGGCCCCTTGATCTGGACCGACTCGGAAAGGATCCGGTGGAAATACGGCAGGGAGAGAGGATGTCCGAAGGCGGCCCAATGGTAGAGGAGGAGCGCCGCGACCGGCGCGAGGGAGACGGGAAGGGCGTACCGGAGGGCGCCGCGCCGCTCCCGGTGGAGGAGGAGGCCGCCCAGGACGAGGGAGATGAGCGCGCCCGGGTACCAGAGGAACGGGAGGAGGCCCAGGGCGAGGCCGATCAGGGCCAGCCGCGCCGGGCGCCTCGGGACGGGCGTCCGGGTCACCTCCAGGAAGGCGAACAGGGCGGCCAGGTTCGACAGCCCGTGATACCCCAGGTCGTAGTAGACGGCGTAGGAAAACGCGGGACACCCGACGGCGTAGAGAATGGCGAGCGTTCCGGCCTCCCGGGGCGAGCGGCCCTGAGCCTCGGCGTAGCGGTGCAGGAGATGCGCCGTCAGCAGGGTGGGGAGGGAGATCAGAAGAAAGATGACGGGCATCATGGCCAGCGAGGTTTCCGCGCGAGTGAACTGGGGGAACAGCGGGCCGGAAAGGAGGCCCAGGAGGGACCGGAACATTGCGTAGAGAGGGACGGAGAGAAAAACGAGGCCCGGCGCCTGGCCCGGATAGATGCGGCCGTCCACCCGGCTCATGTCGATATGGGTGCGGTAGGCGGTCAGATAGTGGTTGATGGAGAGCTCTCCCCGCTCGGCGATGGAGAGAACCTGGGGGAGAATCCGGCCCGAATCGGTGGGCGGAAAAACGTGGAACAGGTAAACGAGGGCGAGGCCGAGGAAGACAGTGAGGGCCGGGTTTCGCCGAAGACCGCTCATTCGATTCAAGTTCCCTCGCGGGAAAGATGCGCCCCCATCTTCCCGGGTTTCAGGAGGCCCCGCCCCCCGGGGCCGGGCCCTAGAGGTTTTCCTCCTGGAGCCTATCGGCGCGCGCCGGGACGGAAGCCCCCGCCGCTTCCTCAAACACCTCCAGGAGGCGGCTGATGTGGCGCTCGGGGAGGAAGCGCTTCCGGACCGCCTCGCGGCCGGCGGCCCCGTGTCTTTGGGCGAGGCCGGGGTCGGACAGGTAGGCGTCGAGCGCCCGGGCCAGGGCCGGGATGTCCTTGCGCGGAACCAGGGCGCCGGTCTCGCCGTCGGCGAGCCAGTCCCGGATTCCTCCCACGTCAAAGGCGACCGCCGGCAGGCCGTGGGCCATCGCCTCAAGCCCGACGATGCCGAAGGGCTCGGGCCAAATTGAGGGCACCGCCGCGACGCGGGCGCGGGCGAAGGCCTCGGAGATGCGCCCGCGCGGGATGGCTCCGGAGAAGAGGACGGTGTGGCGCTCGGGCGCCCGTGCGGCGAGGCGGCGCAGCTCCTCGGCGTAGGGGCCGTCCCCCCCGATTTCGAGGACGGTCGGCGCCTCGATGTGGGGGAGGGCCTCGATGAGATGCTGAAACCCCTTCTCGGGGGTGAGCCGCCCCAGCGCCAGAATGTGGCGCGCGGGGGCGGGTGCGTTCGCGGCGGCCTCTTTTCCGATGGGCGCGTAAAGGTGGAGCACCTCGAGGAGGCCGGGGTCCATCCCGCTCCGCACGAGGAGGTCGAGGACGTATCGGCTCGGCAGGAGGAGGCGGTGAAGGCGGCCGTTCGCCCGCTGGTTCCGGCGCACGTCGGTCCACACCTTGAGGGAGGTGTCGGGACGCCGGGGCATGCAGAGCTGGGTGTGCGCCTTCCAGAGGCAGAGGGCGTCGAAGGGCTTGG
>JAZGDQ010000208.1:0-4373 GCA_036477985.1 bacterium | reverse complement strand
GCATCCCTTTGCGGTGGAGGGCCTGGTCGGCGTGGGCCTCGTTCTCGACGGTGTGGAGGACGTGGGTGATCTCCCCCTCCTGCTCGAAGTGGTAGGTGATGATCTGGACGGGCTCTTCCTTCCCCGGCTCGAAGTTGTGCCAGACGATCTTCCGGTGCGGCTCCCAGACCATGATCTCCGAATCGCACTCGCCGCCGTTCACGTAGAACTGATGAAACTTCGCTCCGCGCTCGTTGCTCCGCTCGGTCGTCATTTGCACCTCGCGGCAGAAATCCGCGAACTCGGGGTGGGTCTCCACGTTCCCCACGAAACGGAAGACCTCCTCCACGGGCGCCTTGATCTCAACGATGACGACGACTGGGGGGGTCATGCGAACCGCCTCCTGATGAAAGAAAAAGAAATTCCAGGCTCAGCCTTCCACGCCAGGGCTCAACCCCCACGTCCGGGCTCAGCCTTCCACGCCAGGGCACAGCCCCCACGTCCGGGCTCAGCCCCCACGTCCGGGCTCAGCCCTTGTGCCGAGGTTCAACCTCCGAAGACCGAGGGCGCCTCCTGATGACCGTTTCCCTCCCCGAGGGCCTCCTCTATGTAGAGCCCCAGGGATTTCATCACCGGGGTGTCGTGGATGGAGAAGAGAATCCCCTCCTCCCCCTCCGCCGCGGCGTGCTCGTGCCAGAGCCAGGAGGGGACGGCGAACATGTCCCCCCGCTCCCAGGCGAAGCGCACGCCCCCGATGACGCTCTCCCCCCTCCCCTCGGCGGCGAGGTAGACCGCGCTGCTCGTGTGGCGGTGGGCGCGGGTGCGCACGCCCGGCCGGATGAGCTGAATCCAGCACGCCATGGTGGGGAGTACGGGCCCGCCCGTCGTCGGGTTGACGTACTCCATCGCGACGTCATCGAAGGGGCTCGCGTCCACCCGGGCGAGGCGGCGCAGCGCCTCCTCGGTCTGGGCCCACTTGTAGAGCAGCAGGGGCGAGACCGCGCCGGCGGGCTCGCGCCAGGCGGGGAGGAGGGCGCCACTCCCGTAGCGGCTCTCGGAGTCCTCCTTGGGCTTGGGGGCGGGCGCGGGATGATCTCCGATGGGCTCGAAGAAGCTCGCGTCCATCTCGGCCACGAGGGGGATGTCGAGGCCGTCCATCCAGATGACGGGCCGCTCGCTGTCGTTTCCGTGATCGTGCCAGGTCCAGGGCGGGGTGAAGACGAAATCCCCCCGGTCGAGGATGCAGCGGTCCCCCTCGACGGTGGTGTAGGCCCCCTCCCCCTCGATGATGAAGCGGATGGCGGCGGCCGAGTGGCGGTGGGCGGGCGCGTTCTCCCCGGGGAGGATGTACTGGTAGGCGGCCCAGAGGGTCTCGGTCGCGGCCCACTTGTTCTCGAAGCCGGGGTTGATCACCCCGAGCACCCGCCGCTCCCCGCCCGAGAGGGCGAACCGGCTCCCCGACTCCTCGATGAGGGGAAGGACGTCCTTCCAGCGCCAGAGGTGGGCGCGCGCGCGCGGGCTGGGCGTGCGCGGGGCGAGCTGGCCCAGAATTTTCCACAGCGGCGCGAGATGCCCGCGCTCCAGGTCGCCGTAGAAGCGCTCCTCCTCCGGATCGGTGGCCGCGGAATCCTCCGCCATGGCCGTTCCTCCTTATTCTGTGTTTCGGCGAATCACGAAATGCAGCGCGCGCCTACTTTTTCCCTCTCCCTTCGGCCTGCGACGAGCTCAGCCGAGCGGAGAGGGAAACGGAGCCCCCCTGGCCTGCCCAATCCTCCTCTGCCCTCACCCTACCCTCTCCCGAAGGGAGAGGGGAAAAATGACACCCGGCCCAGGGCGAGAGAGAAAAGAGAGCCGGCGCATCACTCTCTCTCACAAGGAAAAGGAAAAGAGATGGCGCCCGGTATTCTCCCTCTCCCTTCGGGAGAGGGTTGGGGTGAGGGCGGACTGCTTTTCCGCGGCGCCAAGTGTATGCCCGGCGGGTCCCGCTCAACCCGCCGTCTACCCCCGCTCGATCTGGGCGAAGTCGAGGAAGAAACGCTCCCCCGCGCGGGTGCGCCGGAGGGTCTGGAGATAGGCCCCCGCCCCGGAGCGCCCCTCCACGCGGAAGGTCTCCTCTGCGATCTTCCCGGCGGGAGCCCTCCTTCCCCGCAACCCCTCCCAGAGGGGCCGCCCGTCCAGTCCGCCCCCGCGCGCGCCCGGTCCCGGCCCCGCCCCCGGCGGCGGCAGGCCGCAGAGCGCCAGGAGGGTGGGGGCGATGTCGACGTTGCCCGAGGGGCGGTCCACCTCGGCCCCGCGGCGGAAGGCGGGCCCCCGGGCGATGAGGGTGTTGTGAAGCTCGAAGGGGCTGCAGGAGCCGTGGGTTCCGCCCGCCCCCTTGTTCTTGACGGAGGAGTAGGCCCGGCCCGCTCCCTTCCCCTCCCACCCGAAGGGCATCAGGAGATCGGGCCCGCGCGGGCCGCCGCAGCCCGCGAGGCGAAGGGAGAAGGAGCCGGGAATCCGGCCCTCCGCGCCCCTTCCGTCCCGGGAGAAGAGGGGCCCGGCCCAGGGGCGGGTGCGGAGGAACTCGGCCACCGGGAGGAGGGGGCGCATGTCCTCCCCCCGGGCGTAGAAGAGCGCCGCCCCCTCGCTGTGGGCGACGGCCCAGGCGCGTCCCATGCCCTTCAGCCCGGCCGCGCGCAGCTCCGCCTCGATGTCCACCCGTTCGATGACGCTCGCCGCGCCGTGGTCGGAGAAGACGAGGAGGTTCGCCCGGCCGCCCGGCGCCGCGCGCTCCAGGCCTTCGGCGAACTCGCCGATGAGCCGGTCGAGGCCGCGCAGAGTGCGGCGGTGGAGGCGGCCGCCCACCCCGGCGGCGTGCTGGGTCGAGTCGGGCTCGGAGAGGTGGACGATGAGGAGGCGGGGGCGCAGGCGGGGGAGGACGACCTCGGCCGCGAGGCGGAGGGCGTAGCGGCACCGCGCGAGGGCGGGGATCCCGTCCGCCGGAAGGGGTCCCAGGGCCTCCTCGGCGCCCGGCCCCAGGCCTGCGGCCAGCTCCAGACCTGCGGCCGGCCCCAGGCCTCCGGGGCTCTCCGGGTGAAAGAGCGCCGCCCCGCCCGCGGACGTCCAGAGGCGCGCCGAGCCGCTCGAGGCCACGCTCACCACCGCGCCGCCGCGCCGCCTCCCGAGCCGCTGAAAAATGTTGCGCCTCAGAAGAAGCCGCCCGCCGAGGGCGCGCGACCAGGCGTCGAGATCTTCCGCCGCCCCCGTGCTGATGGGCCGGGGGGGGCGCATCTCGCGGGCGAAGAGGGCGTTCCCCGGAAGGCCGTGCTTGCGGGGGTGGACCCCGGTCCCCAGGGAGGAGACGCAGACCCGGGTCGAGGTCGGGAAGACGCTCCGGTGGCGCAGGAAGCGCACGCCCGCGCGCGCCATCGCGCACAGGTTCGGCATCCACGCCTCGCGCACGCTGTCGGGGCGCAGGCCGTCGCAAAGGATTCCGATGACGGGCGGATCGCCCATGCCCACCCCTCCTTCGGCGCCCCAAAAAAAGCGGCGGCGGGCGGCCCGCGCCGCCCCCGCCGCCCGAGGAATCGATATCCGAGATTCGAGATCCGGCCCGCCGGCCGGCCCGCCGGCCTCCTACCGGACGATCACGCCCTTTCCTTCCTCCAGCTGCTCCGGCGTGAGGGCCTCCCCCACCCCGACCATGCTGTCGCGGGTGACGATGGCGGCGAGGCGCTCCTCGGTCCAGTCCTCCGTGCCCTTGGGCCGGCGGGGGATGATGAGGTAGCGGCAGTCGGCCGTGCTGTCCACCACGCGGACCTCGATGTCCTCGGGGGGGGTGTATCCCAGATCCGCCATCGCGCCGCGCGGGTCCGTCACCGCCTTGCTCCGGTAGGGAAAGCTCTTGTACCAGGTGGGCGGCTGGCCCAGAAGGACGCGGGGATAACAGGAGCAGAGCGTACACACCACCATGTAGTGGACATCGTCGGTGTTCTCGAGGGCGACGATCTTCTCGACCTCGTCGGTGTCGATCTCCAGCTCGGCGCAGGCCGCCTTGCCGTCCTCCAGCAGGCGCTCCTTGAATGCCGGATCCACCCAGGCCCGGGCGACCACCCGGGAGCCGATGGCGGGCGATTGCGCCTCGATCTGCTCCACCACGCGGCGCAACTCATCGAGGGTGAGGATGCCCTTCTCGCGCAGGAGGTTCACGAGGGCGACCGTGCGCACCTGGTAGTAATCGAGCGGATGGTCGATGGGGAGGACGGTGTCGTTGTCCTCGACGTGGACGTGCTGGTCGCCGTTGTGCTCATCATGGTTCGTCGCCATCTCGCTCTCGCCCCCGTCTTCGGTGTGGTGGCCAGCGGCCCGGACGCTCCGGACGCTCCGGCGCGGTCCCGGGCGGCCCTAGGCCGGCT
>JAZGDQ010000207.1:0-2520 GCA_036477985.1 bacterium | reverse complement strand
CATGAGGGCCTTGCTCGCCGGGGCGACGAGGAGCATGACGCCGGGGGCCACCTTCCTCCCCTTGAGGACGCGCGCGGCGGCGCGGAGATCTTCGAGCTTGGCCCCCGTGCAGGAGCCGATGTGCGCCCGGTGGATGGGGCCCGAGTCCACCTCCTCGACGGGGTGGACGTTGTCCATCCGGTGGGGACACGCCACCTGGGGGGAAAGGTCGGAGATGTCGTACTCATACTCCTCCGCATAGCTCGCGTCGGAGTCGGAGGAGACCGCCTCCCACTCCTCCACCCCGGCCTCGCGCAGGTAGTCCTCGGTCGCCTCGTCCACCTCCATGAGGGCGCTCTTCGCGCTGAACTCGGCCCCCATGTTGGTGAGGGTCATCCGGTCCTCGACCGGGAGCGCCATGGCTGCCTCCCCCTCGAACTGGAGCACCTTGTACTCCGCCCCGTCCACGCCGAGATCCTTGAGGGCGCGCAGGACGAGATCCTTCCCCCAGACACCATCCGGCAGGGCGCCGCGGAAGGCGATGCGGATGGTCTCGGGCACGCGCAGCCAGACTTCCCCCGAGGTGAGGACGCCGATGCTTTCGGTGGGCCCGATGGCGACGCCCAGCGCGCCGAGCGCGCCCGCGTTCATGGTGTGGCTGTCGGTCCCGGTGACCACCTCCCCCGGGCGGACGAAGCCGCGCTCGGCCATGAGGATGTGGCAGATCCCCTGGGCGTCGAAGAAGTGGGGCAGCTCCTGCTCGGCCGCCCACGCGCGCGTGATCGCCTGGACCTTGGCCTGGGAGTCCTGGGTGGGCGGATTGTGGTGGTCGGCGGCGAGCAGGACGCGGTCCTTGTTCCAGATCGGGAGGCCGAGGTCGGCGAAGCCCTCCGCCATCCGGAAGGGGCCCTGGTTGTCGTGCATCATGTGGGAGTCCACCTTGGCCCACACGATCTCGCCCACGCGCACGCTCTCCCTCCCGGAGGCGCGCGCGAGAATCTTCTGGGTCGCCGTCTCTCCGGCCATACTCTTCTCCTTTCGGCGCGCCGGCCGCTCATTGGGCTCCGGGCGCCACCCAGTGGTCCGGGCGCCACCCAGTGGTCCGGGCGCAAGAGCGCGCCACCCTCCCCGCCGCATCGCATCTGGTGCGCCTCGATGGGAGGAAAATCTATCACACGGCGGGAGAGGAGGCGACCGGCCGGGGGGAGGCCGCCCTCGACATTTCCCCCCTCCTGCTCCAAAGTGGCCGGGAGCGGATTTCATCATGGCGGCGCCCGCCGGATCGGCTGCGGGAGCGGAAGGGGCGCCGGGCGTTCGAGGGTGAGGCGATGAGCGAAGAGCGGAAGATGGACCGGAAGACCTTCCTCAAGGAGGGCCCGCTCACCCTCCTGCGCGCCTTCTTCGAGGGGGCGCGGGGGGAGGAGACCCAGATCATCCGCTCCTCCATGGAGGGCCCCCTCCTCCGGCCGCCGGGGGCCGTTCCCGAGAGCAGCTTCCTCGAGATCTGCATCGGGGGCGGGGAGTGCGCCCGGGCCTGCCCGGCCTACGCCATCCTCCTCATCCCCCGCGAGGACGACCCGACGCGCGTCGCGCCCGTCATCCGCCCCGCCGACGGCGCCTGCGTCCTCTGCGAAGATCTGTCCTGCATGAAGGCGTGCCCCTCCGGGGCGCTCACGCTCGTTCCGCGCGAGGCGATCCGCATCGGAATCGCCCGGGTGGACCCGGAGGAGTGCTGGTCCTGGTCGGGGCAGGACGATGAGTGCCGCGATTGCGTGGACAAGTGCCCGATCGGCGCCGGGGCGATCTGGATCGCCAAGGAGGAGGGCGGGCGGGGGCCCGCCGTCGGGGACGCCTGCACGGGCTGCGGGCTGTGCGAGTACCACTGCCCCGTCTATCCGGGCGCGATAAGAGTGGAGTTAAGGGAGGGGGCGGCGTAGGGCGAGTCCCGCCAAGCATGATTGGCGCTTGCCGTGGAAAAGCCGCCCTCCCTCACCCCAACCCTCTCCCGGGGGGAGAGGGGGCAAGACCGGAGACCTTTTCATTTTCCCTCTCCCCTCGGGAGAGGGTAGGGTGAGGGCAGATCCGTTCCCCAACATACGTAACCCGCGCCGAGTAGGTGCGCCATGCGGCGGGGCGCGCGTATTGGGCGCCACGGGCGTCACCTCATGGACCAGCCGGCCCTTCTGCTCTGGGACGGGGCGTGCGGCTTTTGTCGCAGGTGCGCGGATTGGGTGGAGCGGCGCAGCGGGATGCATCCGCGGCCGCCCTTACAGGGCCGCCACTTTGTGGCGTCACCCTTCCAGGAAGCCCCTTCCCCCCCCATGACCGATGCGCTCCGTCTCCGCTGCGCCCGGGCCGTCCACCTCATCCTCCCGGACGGGACCACCCTCTCGGCGGGCCGGGCCTGCCTCGGCGTCCTCTCCCTCCTGGGCTGGCCGAGGACCGCGCGCCTCCTCTCCCTTCCTCCCCTCGTCTGGATCGTCGAGGCCCTCTACCGCCTCGTCGCCATGAACCGCGGATGGCTCGGACGGATCGGATGAA
>JAZGDQ010000206.1:0-9991 GCA_036477985.1 bacterium | reverse complement strand
GACTTGTACGCGGACGGCAGGTTTGCCAAGGCCGAGCTTCACCGGAGGGTAGACGCTCTCAATATCGAATTGGGGTCTTGCCGGACGCTTAAAGAGCAGCTGGAGGAGCAGAGAGTCAATCTAGATTCGGATTTTCTTCTGAACAGACTGACGGATGCAGTTACAACCCTGGCTGAGTTTGAGTTCTTGGAAAAAGAGGAAAGGCGGGCACTTTAGAGGACATTGGCACCGAGCGTTTACTTGGACGATGAGGGGGCCATTACCCGCTTCACGCTTAGTTTGGAGGAAGTTGGATGCCGTAGTCGGGCGCCGCACCCGCCGCGCCCGAGCCGCGAAGCTCGGTCGTGAAGGAGAGCTGGGCCGAGCGCTTGCCCGTCACGAAGGGGAAGGGCGAGAGGCTCGAGTCCTTCACCGCGCGCTCGAGCTGCTCGACGTTGAGGTCGTGGGAGAAGTTCCCCCCGCGGAAGAGCTCCGCCGCGGGCGCGGGCCGGTCGAGCAGGTAGACCGCCCCCGCGGCGGGGTTGGTCGTCCAGGCCGGCACCGTCAGCGTGTCCGAGGCGGCGTCGAAGTCCGACACCGTGCGCTGCTGGCCGACGCCGGTTCCGCGGATGGTCCGCAACACCGAGCCGTTCCAGAAGTCGTCCGCCTCGGTCAGCTCCGCGTCCACCAGGGTGGTGGCCGTCGCCGAGTCCGCCGTCGCCTCCTTCTCCTCGGTCGCGCCGATGGTCTGGCGGTCGATCAGAATCGTGTCGCCCATTGGCTCCTATCTCCCTCGTTGGGAGGGGGCGCCGTCCCCGGCGTCTCCTCGGGATGAATCCTCTCGCTTCGCCGCAGGGGCGTCGGCTCCCGCGGTCCCATTCGCCGCCGGCGCGGCCGGATCCGGCTCTTGCGCCGGGCGGGCGCCTCGGCCCTCCCCTGCGGAGGCGTCTCCCCCGCCCGGGCGGACGGTCGTGGCTTCCTTCGCGGGTCCCTTCATCTCCCTCTCCTTTCCCGCGGGCCGCCTAGGCCCGCGCGATCCGCTCGATGGCCCGCACGCGGATCTCGGCAATGTGGCAGAGCACGCTCCCGAACGTGCGAAGCTCGATGAGGTCCACCTGGGGCGGCTGGAGCCGCTCGAGGCTCTTCACCTTCCCCCGCAGGCGGAGGGCCTCCGCGCCGCGGAAGCGATCGCACACCCCCTCGATCAGGTCCTGGAAGGGGAGCTCGGAGGCGGCGGCGTCCTCGAACCCCATGATTCCGAAGAGGAGGAAGGTGTGGGTCCGGCGGTTGAGGCCGGCGGGCGTGAAGCCCCCGCCCGAGCCGGCGAAGCTGCCCAGCTCCTCGCGCGCCCCCTCGCGGGTGATCATCCAGCCGCGAATCTGATCCTCCCCGCCGGGCGCCTCCCAGCGGAACAGGTCGAGGTACTTCGAGAGGTCGGCCGCCCACCGCTGGTGGGTGTGCACCCGGCCCGCGTCCGCGACGGAGGAGACCTCGGCGGCGATGGCCGCGGCGATCTCCTTGTAGCCCGAGCTAGCCACCGAGCCTTCTCACGATGTCGCCTCCCAGCTGCTGAATCCTCTCCTGGACGCGGCCCATGCTTTCGCGCACGGCGCCCTCGAAGAAGCGGCGAGGGCGCGTCCCCCGCCGGGCGATGGCGCGCGCCACGAGGAAGGAGACCCTCTCGTCGTCCTCCCCCCCGACCCCGAGCGTGCGCCGCACCCAGAGGTGGAGGGCGGAGCCCGCCCGCCAGGGGGGCATGGACCCGGCCGGGCGCCCCCGCTCGACGGCGGCGGCGTGGGGCGCGGTGACGGCCACCGCCCCGCGCAGATCCTCCAGCGAGCGGCCCCGCACCTCGGCCACGATCGAGCCCCGAAGGGCGCCCGTCGCCCCCTCGGGCGCCGCCCTCCGGACGGCCGCCTCCAGGATGGCCGTCACGTCGCCGACCGCCTCGCGCGCCGCCTGGAGCACCTCCTCGGCCGGCTTCGCCCCCGGTCCGGCGAGGGGGCCCCGCCGCCGCATCTCGAGCTTCCACTCGCTCCCGGCCATGATCCCTACCTCTCCTCCGGTCCGCCGTGGGTGATCCAGTCCCCCCGGCTGCGCGAGAGGGCGGCGTCCCAATCGAGGGAGACGCCCGCGGGACCCGCGGTCTCCCCCTCCTTGAGGCCGATGTGGTTCTGGTACTTGCGCTCGAGCTGGCGGGCGAGGTCGGTGTACTCGCGCGCCTTGCTCTGGTAGTCCACCGCGTCGGCGCCGATGATCGGGGCCGAGGTCTGGGCGAAGCGGCGGGCGAGGACGTGGCAGCCCTCGGCGGCGGCGAGCCAGGCGGCGGCCTTGAGGTCGTTCGCCGGAATCGTTGTCGCCGAGTCGTCCGCCGTGTGGGCCAGGGTGTAGAAGAGGCGCACGGTCTCGCCCGACTGGGGCGTGTGCCGCAGGAGGCGGAGCTTCTCGGCCGAGGTCCCCCGGGCGTAGATCGTCCAGTCCCTGCGCTGCAGGAAGACGGGGACGCGCTCCCCCTGGGGGTGCTCCACCCTCTCGACCGTCGAGAGCGACTCGTCCCAATCCGCCGGCAGATCGAAGTCGAAAGCCGCGCCGTCCCCGGCGAAGTCGGCGAAGGCGCGCCGGGGGCGATCCTTGCTGTAGCGGGCGAGGGCGGCCTCGACGAGATCGGTGAAGTCGGCTTCCTCGAGGCCGAACTCGCGCGGGAGCGACCCCGCCTTGAGGAGGACCTTTACGTCCTCGATGATGGTTTGGCGCGATGCCATTTCGGACCCTCTTCAGGGGGGCGAGGTGGAGGGCCGGAGCCTTCTCCGGAGAAAAGGCCCCGGCGCCCTCAGTTTTTCAGGACCAGCTTCGCCTCGAAGGTGAAGGAGGGCGTCCCTCCTCCGATGGTCCACGCGAGGCGGAGCCAGGGCCCCAGATTCTCCAGCTTGACGAGGACCTTCCCCGTCCCCGTGATCTGAGGCGTGCTCGTGTGGACCCAGCCGAGCGCGTCGTCGGCGCCCCCCGCCTCCACGTCGAGGTCGAGCGTGGGGGATGCGCCCGAGACCGCCGTCACGTCGATGAGGAGCAGCGCCTCGGTGAAGCGGGAGACGCCGAAGGGGGTGCTGTTCCCGTTTCCCCCCTCCGCGCCCGAGGCGTGGAGGGTGATCGTCTTGGTTCGCCGGTCGCCCATGGCCCGCTCCCTAGAAGTCGAGGTAGAGCTTGGCGCCCGCGCCCGAGATGACGGCGTGGAGGCCGGTCCCGAAGCGCAGCCCGCCGGGCGGAACGTCCAGGCTCTTCGATGCGCCGGTCAGCGCGCGGATCTCGCGGATGACCGTTCCCGAGGCCGCCGTGTTGTCGTAGAGGGTGAGCGTCGCGTCCGCCGCGGCGCCCGCCGTGAATACGCCGCCGAGGATCTTCCCGTTCCCGGTCTTCACCGTCGCCGTCGCCGTCGTCTCCGTACTCTGCGCCGCGTCCATCTCTTCCCTCCCAAAACGGGCGCCCACGTAGGGTCGGGGCCGCAGGCCCCGCCACCCTACGTGGCGCCCGAATATGTCTCGGTATCCCGCCTACTCGGGCTCGAACTCCACGATGACCGCGCCCGCGGGGACGGTGAGGCCGGTGCCGACCTTCTCGAACTGAAGGCCGATGAGGTTGCCCTGGCTCACCGCAAGGCCCCCGGCCGGCGCGTAGAGCGCCTTGGCTTCGCCGGCGGCGAGATCGTTGCCGCTCACGAGGTCGTAGTTTCCCTTCTCGGTGGCGCCGGCTCCGCCCACGCCCATGTCGATGACGTTCAGGTGGGTCGTGTTGGTGTTCGCCCCCGTCACCGCCGCGCCGGGGCGGAAAGTGACCTTGGTGATCCGGCAGTTCACCGGCGCCTCGAAGACGGGAACGATCTCCGTCGCCGTGGCGGCCGCGTGCGCGGGCGTGGGTGCGAGCTTGTCGTGCACGCCCGGGGTGTCGTACGCCTGCCTGCTGCTCATCTCTCTCTCCTTTCCCCCTCTCCCTCCCCTCTTGGCCTGCGACGAGCTCAGACTTCGGCGAGCTCAGTCGAGGCGTCGAGCGGGGAGGGATGGGGTGGGGGAAACCCGAACCCTTACGGCCGCCTTACGCCGGCGCGCCGCGGTAGAAGCCGCGGTAGTCGAGAACCGCGCCGCCGTAGACGTGGCGGATCTTGTAGCGAATCTTGTCCGCGCTGAACGCGCTCCCCGAGCTGGGGTTGTCCTCGATGAAGAGCTCCGGATCCTGCGCGTCGTCGAGGAAACCGATCTCGATGGTGTCCATCAGCGCGGTGTCCGCCACGAGGAACCAGTCGTTCGCGTCGGTGAACTCGGGCACCCAGATCGGCTCGATGCCCAGGCGGTTCACCATGCTCGGCTGGGTCGCGTCGGCGTTCGTCACGATCTTGACGGGCGACTGCGTGATGTCGAAGGCCTCTTCGATGATCTCGGTCGGGTGGAGGAGGAATTTCGGCTGAGCCTGGGAGGCCACCTCGACGCCCGTCTCCCCGAAGAAGCTCTGCTGCCCCATGGTCTTGATGCCCGCGATCACGTTGGCGTAGGTAAGGGCGTCGGTCGAGGTGTTGCTGTGGTTCGCGTGGAAGAGGGCCACCCCGTCGTAGATGGTCGGGTTGGCGCCCAGGAAGTCGAAGACGAACTTGTTGAGGGTGCGCGCCGCGGCGCGCGCCAAGCGTTGGGGGATCATCCGGACGGCGCCCATGTCGTCGTTCTGGATCATCTCCCAGGTGAGGTCCTCGATCCCCCCGCGCTTGGCGACCGCGTAGGTCACCTCCTCGTCGGTGGGCGAGGCGAGGGAGGGATAGGTCGCCTGCTGGGAGACGGTCGAGAGATCCCCGTAGCCGCCGACGCGGATGCGCCGGTTCGTCCGGAAGTCCTTGACCGGGACGATGGAGGAAACGACCCGCCGCCAGAGCTGGAAGCGGTCCATCCGGAAGTCGCGCAGCATGGCCCGGCGGATGGAGTCGCCGAAGGCCTCCCCCCAGGAAGTGGTGTCGAGCGAGGCGGTGAGCCGGCGGATGCCGTTCCAGTCCTCGGTCGCGCTGTGGTAGTGGAAGGTCTCGGAGAAAAAGCGCTGGGGGGTGAGGCGGTGTCCGGTGAAGTCCTGGAACGCCTCGCTCAGGAAGCGGTAGGGACGATGCCCGTCCACGACCTCGGGCGCGGCGGACCAGAGCCCGGCGAGGGCGGCCCGCTTGCGGTCCACCTCGTCCTGGACGGCCTCGGCGCGCGCGCCGAAGCCGCGCACGGCGCCCGAGGCGGTGAGCTTCTCGAGGGTCGCCGCCTCCAGGCGGATCGCCCCGTCGAGTTCGGCCTCGGTGAAATCGCGCCCGGCGAACTGCGCCCGCACCTTCTCCTGCACGGGCGCGGGCAGCGCCGAGGCGGCCAGGCGGGACGTCAGCGTCTCGCGCTGCTCGGCCGCGCGAAGCGAGGCGCGGAGGCCCCTCGCCTCCGCCCGCGTGAGGGGCTCGCCCCCGCCGCCGTCCGCCTCCCCGTGTTCCCCGCCGATCAGGTCCCACTCGAGGCCCGCCTCCTCGCAGGCCGCGAAGAGCTGCTGCGGGCTCCACCTGTCGCCGAGTTTCGCGGCGGCCTCGGGGGCCGCCGCCTTGAGCTTCCGGAGCAGTTTCTCGAACATCGCCACCTCCGTTTCGGGTCCGCCGGCCGCGGCGAGCCCCAAAAGCGCGCCTCCCAGCCGGCCCTTGTGCACCACGTCGACGGAATTCACCGCCGCGATCTTCTTGAAGTGAAGGACGAGCCCCTCGCCCTCCTCGTCCACGAGATCGGCGTCGGCGAGGACGTCGAAAGAGAAGCCGAAGGGCTCCTCGATCCCCCGCTCGAGGGCGTCGTGGGCGAGGGTGTGGAACCACGCCGCCGACTTGGAGACGGCGAACGTGCTCACGAGGCCCTCCTCCGTCATGCGGACGTCGCGGTGCCAGCCCACCAGGTTCTTGATGTCGGGCCCCCCGCCCTCGGCGTGGTTCGCGAACGCCTGGGCGCCCTCGAAGAGGGGCGCCGCGATGCGCAGCACCTCCTCGGGGAGGAACCAGGAGCCGTCGCGCGAGTGGCCGGGCCGGGCGATGAGGACCTCGAAGTCCCAGGGGCGGTCGGCCCCCTCGCCCCCCTCCTCCCCGGCCGCGCGCAGGACCTGGCCCGTGATGCGCAGGCTGCGGGGTCCCGGCGCTTCGGGGCCCCCCTTCGGGGCCTTCTCCCGGCCCGCGCGCCATCTTTGAAGAAGCGTCTTCACCTCGCGCCCTCCCTTCCGACAAAGAATCGGGAATCGGGCCGGCCGGCTCGCGCCGCCGGTGGAACGCAGGGAATCTAGGGCAAAGCGGGGGAAACGCACGTGCAGGAAATTCGGGCAGATTCGCGGCGGGGGTTTCGGGGGGGGGGATCGGCGCCCCGGGGGAAGTCGGGGGATCGCGGAGACGGCGCTGAATCGGAGCGGATTTCGAAAGAAACGGGTATCGGCATTCGACCCGGAGCGATATAAAGATGGGGACGAAGGCCCGTCGCGCCGGCGGGCATATCGGGGCGGGTTTTCCCCACCGCCAAACGGGCGCATCGCGCCCCGGAAAGGGAGGAATCTGTTTTGCCGGACACCGGCGCCGAGGAAAGCATCCTGGCCTGCGTGGAGGAGAGCTTCGTCCTGGAGCTGGCGCAGGAGCTCATCCGCAGGCCGAGCGTCAACCCCCCGGGCGACTACGGCGCCGTCGCCGCCCACGTGGAAGAAGCCATGAAGGAGATGGGGCTGGAGGTCGAGCGGTCGGAGGGAGCGCCCGGGCGGCCCAACATTATCGGTCTCCTTCGGGGCGCCGGAGGGGGCCCCGCCTTCTGCCTCTCCTCCCACATGGACGTTGTGGACCCCGGGGATCTATCCGCCTGGAAGTTCCCCCCCTTCGAGGCCCGGGTGGAGGACGGCGTCCTGTGGGGGCGCGGTTCGGCCGACTCCAAGGGCATGCTCGCGGGGATGCTCGAAGCCGCCCGGGCCATTAAGCGCTCCGGCGTGCGGCTCAAGGGGGATCTCTACCTCGTGGCCGCGGTGGACGACGAAACGGCGGGGGAGTTCGGCCTGCGCCATCCCTTTCAGCAGGGACGGGTTCCGGCGCGCGCGGCCGTCTTGGGTGAGGCCACGAACTTCGACACCCCGCACATCTTCAAGGGCCGGATCTGGTTCGAGCTCGACGTGTTGGGAAAATCCAGCCACGGCGCCTTCCCCCGGGAGGGGGTGAACGCCATCCGCAGGGCCTGCCAGATCATCGACGCCGTCTACGGAATCCCGCTGGGCGGGCATCCCCTTCTGGGGGAGGACACCATCAGCGTCGGGACCATCCGGGGGGGCAAGGCCGTCAACGTGGGGCCCGAGCGATGCACCCCCGCTTTCGACATCCGCTGGGCGCCACCCCTCACCAGCCGCGACATCCGGGCGAAGGTGGAGGAGGCGGCGAACCGCGTCGTCCGGGAGGCGGGCGACTTTCGGGTCGGGGAGATCCGGGCGAGCGAGGAGCGCGACCCCCTCGAATTTCCGGCCGGGACGCCTCTGAACCGGGCCCTCGACTCCGCCACCCGCAAGATTCGGGGCCGGGAATCCAGGCTCTTCGGCTGGTACTCGAGTGGGGAGATTTACCACATGCACAAAGCGGGGCGCATCGAAAACGGCGCCCTCTTCGGCCCGGGAGAGCCCGCGCAGGCGCACGCCATCGACGAGCACATCGAGGTGGGGGACCTGGTGGACGGGGCCAGCGTCTACGCCCTGACGGCCCTCTCCATGTGCGGCGGGGCGGCGGACTGACTTACGCCACTCGGCCCTCGAGCACACGCTGATTTGGATTCTCGACGCGGCCGACCCGCACCTCATTCGGGAGTTCGCCATCGAGTCGGGGCTCGCTTCGTTCAACAAGCTGACCATCGCGCCCCTCGTCACCTTCGGCGAGGGCGTCATCCCGCTCATCAAAAGCCTGTGACGGGGCTTTTTCGGAAAGGCGTTCGCGCGGCGGGCGGCGGCGGAATCGCCGCCCCCGGCCCCCTACTTCCACTCGGTGCGGACGGGCAGCTTTCCCCCCGCGAAGTTGAAGAAGGCGCACTCCTCGCTGCTCTCGTTTTTGGCTTGGTGCCACAGGCCGCCGGGAACGTGCGCCAGATCGCCGGGGCCGAGTTCGAGCGCCTCGCCCTCGATGATGTAGGTGAGCCTCCCCTTGAGGATCAAGGTCGCCTCGTCCAGCTCTTTATGGTGACGGTGAACGGGGGGCATATCCCCGGGCGCGAAGGAGACGATCCGAAGCTCGAGGTGCTCGGTGGCGATGGCCATGGGGAGGCCCTTCTGCTGCACGGTGGCCTCGTCGAACGGATTGATCATCTCCTCGACGTTTCCCAGGACGTAGGGAACCGGAGGGGGGGTGAGGTTGCCCACGGTTTCGGGATCGGGATTGGGCGGCGGGTCCCCCTCGGGCAGGTTGAACTCCGAGGGCATCCGCCCGCCCCGGAAGTTGAACTCGATGAGCTCGCCCTCCCCGACGTTCTTCATGTGATGCATCCCGCCCCGGGGGTTGAGGAGGACGTTCCCCTCGCGCACCTCGAACGTCTCGCCGCTGTTGTGGATGAGGCCGCTCCCCCGGTGGATGAGATACCCCTCGTCGATTCCGGTGTGATGGGCGTGGTAGGGCGGATACACGCCGGGTTCGAGGACGATCACCCGGACTTCCATGTAGGGGGTGTCGATGGCCATCGGCTGGCCGGGCGCCGGCTTCCCCCCCTCGTAGGCGTAGCGGAACTTGAGGTCTTCGATATTGCCGATGAGGGGCATGATTGGTCTTCTCCGAGGTGAACGGGACCCGCCGGCCGGCCGCGCGCCCGGCGCCTCCCATCCGCGTTTCAACGAGGCCGGCCGGCGGAGATTCTACCGCTTGATCATCCCGAAGCTGAATCCCCGGACCAGGTGCTTGTGAATGAACACCCCGATGATGACCAGGGGGATGGTGACGCCCACCGCGAGGGCGGCCTGATGTCCGTAGATGCGGCCCTCGGTGGCCCCCTCGTAGCGGCTCATGGCGACGGGGAGGGTCGACACGTCGCCGAACCCCAGCGTGAGGGCCAGGAGGTACTCGCTCCAGGTGAGGATCAGCACGAAGAGGAGCGTCGCCACGATTCCCGAGCGCACCAGCGGGAAGACCACCTCCCACAAGGTGCGGAGCCGCGTGGCGCCGAGCAGAGACGCCGCCTGCTCGATCTCGATGGGAACCTCGTCGATGAAGCTCTTGAGCATCCAGATCGAGTAGGGCAGCGTCGTCACGACGTACAGGATGATCAGCCCGTGGTAGGAATCGAGGAATGGAACCGAGGTGGTCTTCTCCAGCCATTGGTAGTAGATGAGTATGGGCAAGGCGATGACGATGGGAGGCACCATGCGCAAAATGAGGAGGTTGAACAACCTCACCTCCGAGATGATGTGGTAGCGCGAGGCTCCGTAGGCGATGAGCAATCCGATGGCCACCGAGAGCGCCGTCGAGGTGAACGCAATGGCGACGGAGTTGACGAAGGCCGACCAGGGGCTGCCGACCTGGGAGGTCTCCAGCCTATCCCTGCCGAACGACTCCTCCTGGCCGAAGGGATTCCACACGATGCGATAATTGTCGAGGGTCGGTTTTTCGGGTACGAAGTGGGCCGGCCAGGCGAACCACTCCTCGTTGGGCTTGAACGAGGTGGACACCATCCAGAAGATCGGGAAGATGGAGATGAAACCCCACACGATCAGGATGGTGTAGCGAGCCGCGGTGAACAGGCGTTTGTTTTTTCTCATGGCTGTTGCCCGTAGAGCTCGTCCAATTTCCGTTTTTCCTTCATCAGGATCCGGACGGCCACGAGAACGATGGCCAGGACGAGGATGAGGGTGACGTAGGACATGGCGAACCCCTTCGCCAAGTCGATGTATTCCCAGCTCGTGAGATAGAGGTACACGGGAATCGTCTCGGTGGAGGTCCCGGGACCGCCCTGCGTGAGGGCCTGATTTTTGGGGAACTCGGCGA
>JAZGDQ010000205.1:0-4770 GCA_036477985.1 bacterium | reverse complement strand
TCGTCGAGGGGCTCGATCACTTCGGCCTGGCGGTGGAGGACGTCGAGGCGGCGGCGGCCTGGCTCGAGGCGCGCGGGGCGGAGTTCTCCCTCCCCCCCTCGCGGAGCGGCCTCGGCGGGCGCGCGATCGCCTTCGTGCGCGGGCCGGAAAACGTCAGGATTGAGCTTTGCGAGCGAAGGGACGAATCATAGTAAACGAATAAATTCAATCAGTTGCGAGGCAATAAAAACGAATTTGGCCGGGGCGCCCCTTCCGCGGATTCCCCGATCTGTATTCCCGAGGGGGAATGCGCGTTCCGCTCCTCGATTCATGCCGTTGCCCATTCCGTTTTTCGATGGAGGTGATCGGATCCCCCCTCCGCTTTCGGATCCGCTGCCGTTTCGGATCGCAGCGTCTTCGATCGGAGGGAGGTGCGGTTTCCGGTTTTCGGCCCTTGCCAAGGAGGAATTCGAAAATGGTGGATTTCACCCTGACGGCGCGCCAGGAGGAGTTGCGGGGGATCGCCCGCCGTTATGCTGTCGAAGTCATGATCCCGGCGGCGGAAAAGGCCGACCGGATTCCCGAGCCGGACAAGTCGTTCGACTGGGATGTCATCCGGAAAGGATCGGAGCGCGGGCTGCGAACTCTCTCTGTTCCGAAGGAGTTCGGCGGAGATGGCGCCGATGTGCTCACCCTGGCCATCGTGGGCGAAACGCTGGCCTACGGCGATCTCGGGATCGCGGTCGCCTTCGACCAGACCTGGAAGATCTTGACCACGATCGTCCACATGACGAATGAAGATCAGCGCCGGCGGTGGCTGCCCCGGGTGATGGAGGACGACACCTGCCTCCTGGGGACGGGATGGACCGAGCCCACGGCCGGGAGCGACAACATCCTCCCCAATCCCGATCCGGGCGTCGGGATGCAGATGTACGCCGAAAGAAGGGGCGATCGGTGGGTGCTCAACGGCACGAAGCGCTACATCTCCAACGGAGGTATCGCGAAAATTTATCTCATGATCGCCCGCACCGACCGGAGCGCCCCCCTCATGACCAGCTTGTCCGCGTTTCTTGTTCCCGCGGACGCGAAGGGTTTCACCGTCCCCGAGGTGTGGGACAAGATGGGCCAGCGGTGCGTCCAGAACGGGACCCTTCAGTTCGACGACGTGGAGGTGCCGGATGCGGACCGGGTGGGGGAGGTGGGCGGCGCGCTGCCCATGCTCGGAAACTTCCTCATCAATTTCGGGAGCAACATCCAGGCGGGCGCCTCGGTCCTCGGGGTCGCCCAGCGGGCCTACGAGCTCTCTCTCCAGTATGCGCACGCGCGGATTCAGGGCAGCGGGCCGCTTTTTCGGCATCAGCTCCAGCAGTGCCGCCTCGCGCGGATGGCCATGAAGATCGAGGCCGCCCGCTCCTACATCTGGCGCTCGGCCTGGTCCACCCGGCTCGCGGAAATGGATCGGAAGAACGCCATGTTGTGCAAGGTGTTCGCCGCCGAGAGCGCAGTTGAGGTGTGCCGGGAGGCGATGGAGATTTGGGGGGCGGCGGGCTACATGCGCAAGAACCCCATCGAGAAGCTCATGCGCGACGCCTTGAGTTTTCTTCACTCCGACGGAACGAACGACGTCCTCACCCTCAAGGCGGCCGGGTTCCTGGAGGATCCGGCCGGCTCGGACGACCTCGGTTACCATGAGCGCACGGCCGAGGCCGCGGCCGGGAGGTAGGAGGGTCCCGGGGGGCCGCGTCAGCCGCGCTTGGCGGCGCGGCGCGCCGGGCGGCCGGAGGAGGCGGCGGGTTTTGCCGCTTTCCGGGAAGAATCGCCCTTCTGGCTTTTCCCGTAGGGGCACATGCGCCGACAGGCGCATTCGCCGCACTGGGGGGGGCGGGCGGTGCAGACGGTGCGCCCGAAGGCGAGCAGGTTCATGTGCAGCTCGTGGGCCCGGCCCGGGGGGACGAGGGGGGCCAGCGCCCCGTGCGCCTTCTCGGGCGTGACCTTCTCGCCGATCAGTCCGAGGCGGCGGCAGATCCGGTGGATGTGAACGTCCACGGGAAATACGTCCCGCCCCGAGGCGATCATGAGGGTGACGTAGGCCGTCTTGACGCCGATTCCCTTGTGGCGGGTGAGCATCTCGACGGCCTCTCCGGTCGATGTGTCGTGCAGGAATTCGAGAGAGGCCGCGCCGCGCTCCTTCCGGAGCCAGACGAGGAAGGCCCGGATGCGCGCGGCCTTCTGGTTCCCCAGCCCCGCCGGGCGGACCGCCTCGGCGATCTCGGCCTCGCGGGCCCCGGCCACGGCATCCCAGTCCCGGAACCGCTCCTTGAGGCGCGTGAAGGCGATGTCGCGGTTGTGATCCGTCGTGCTCTGAGAGAGGAGGGTCTGGATGAGGGCGTCGAGGAGGTCGCCGCGCCGCTTGCGCCGGGGGCGGCCGAAGCGCTCGCGCAGCCCGTCGGCGAGGCGGAGCATCTTCCGGCGCAGGAAGGCAGGCTTCGCGGCCACGGTCAGCGCGCCCTCACGAGGAAGCGATGCGCGATGCGCCGAATCCGGGCCGCGCGGCGGGGGAGACGAAATCGAGGCAAGGCTCTGTCCCTTGATCGGTTGGTGAGCCGACTATCCCCTCCAGAGGAAGGGGGACGCCCCAAGATAGGAGACGCAGGAGGCCGGGGCAAGACGGGGGGACTCCCGTCAAAGGCCCTCGGTGGATGGGGAGGAAAGCGCGGGAGCGGCCGCCGAGGCCTTCCGGTAGGCGCCGCGGTACGCGACCGCCCCGGACCCGTTCGGCGCGGGGGCCTGGGCCGAAGGGGAGAGGGAGCGGGCCCGCCGGGCGGGCTTTTCGTTCTGCTCCCGGAAGACGTCGGCGGTGAGCTTCAGGCTCCGGTACTCGCGGATCACCCGCCATACGTAGCGGCGCGTCTCCCGGTAGGGGGGGACGCCCCCGAAGCGTCGCACCGCTTCGGGCCCGGCGTTGTAGGAGGCGAGCGCCAGCCGCAGGTTCCAGCGGTGCCGCTTGAGGAGCATCTGGAGATAGCGGGTGCCCCCCTCGATGTTCTCGCGGACGTCGAAGGGATCCTCCAGGCCGAGGTGGCGCGCCGTCAGCCCGTTGATCTGCATCAGCCCCTTGGCGCCGCGGTGCGAAACCGCCTTGGGGTCGAAATTGCTCTCGACCCGGATGAGGGCCTGGACGAGGAGGGGGTCCACTCCGTAGCGGCCCGCGAAGTGGTGGATGTACCAGTAGACGTCCGCCTCCTCTTTCGCCGGGGCGGCGCCCCGGTCCCCCTCCGGGAGGGAGGCCGTGCGCTCCCCCAAGGGGAGGGCGAGGGCGTCCTCCGTCCCGGCCGTTTCGGCGGGGAGGGTCTGCGGGGTCAGCGCCGCGCGCACGCCCGGCGAGAGGAGGAGGGCGAGGGCGGCGAGGGTGAGGAAGGCGGTGCGGAAGCGCCCCCAGCCGCCGCTCTCCCGGTTCCGGGAAAGGGAGGTGCACTCCAGCCCTACGAGGATGAGATAGATCGCGGCGCACGCGATCAGCGCGATGGTCGGCATTTTAGAGAGATCCCCGGGCGGGATGTTCCCCGGTGAAGATTGTGCGGACGGCGCCCGCTCCGGCCGGGCCCCCAAAGCCCGTTCCGCAGCTGGCGGAAGAGGTGCATGCGGCCCCCGCGGCATTCGCCGCTCAAGAAGAATTCTCTTGGGGAGGGCCGGTTCCTCAGACGGGGAGGATAGGGGAATCGGGTGGATGAATCAAGATAAAAATGCGCCCTCGGCCTCCAGCGCGGGGAGGATCTCCCGGAACTCATTGATTACTTTGTCCGGACGTGCTCGCGCGATCACCTCGGCGGGGGTGTACCGGCTCTTGACCACCCAGGCGGCGACCCCCGCCGCGCGGGCGGCCTCCACGTCGATGGGGGTGTCCCCGACCAGGACGGCTTCCTCGGGCGCCGTCCCCAGATCGCGCAGGGCGGCGTGCACCATGGCGGGGTCCGGCTTGGAGGGGAGTCCCTGCTTGGCGGCGTAGACCACCTCCATCCGCTCCATGAGGCCGAAGTGCTCGAGCTGGCGAACGCAATACCCCCGGCTCTTGTTCGAGACGCAGGCCATCCCGATCCCCCGCTCGGCGAGGGCGGCGAGGGTCTCCGTCACGCCCGGCAGGATCCGGGTGCCCGAGATGAAGTGGACCTCGTAGTGGGAGCGGTAGACGCGGGCGGCCTCCTCGGCGGCCCCCTCCCCCCAGAGCTCGGCGAAGCGGGCCTCGAGGGTGGGGCCGATGGAGCCCTGGACCTCCTCCTCGCTCATCTCGGGCTTGCCCAAGTCCCGGCAGGTGAGGCGCATGCACCGGGCGATTCCCTCGTAGCTGTCCACGAGGGTCCCGTCATGGTCGAAGATCACCGCGCGGGGGGGCATGGCGCCTCTCGGTTCGGGCAGGATGGGCCGGTCGGGCGTGGTAGAATGGCGACCGGAAGCGAGTGCGCGAACCTTATCACCGCGGGAGGGATTATGGAACCGGAGGCGTCCGGGCCGCTTGCGCCCGATCCCCCGGCGGGGCCCCTCTCCGGGGGCCGGGCGGACCTCAAGGGGATGGAGGAGGAGGGTCTCGAGGCCTTCTGCCGCGGCCTCGGGGAGCCGGCCTACCGGGGCCGCCAGCTCTTCTCCTGGATCTACGGAAAGGGGGAGAGCCGCTTCGGGGAGATGACGGATCTCTCCAAGGCCCTCCGCGAGCGGCTGGCCGGTTGCGCCCGCGTTGGGGTCCTCTCCCCCGAGCGGGTGGAGCAGGCGGCCGACGGGACGCACAAGTACGTCTGG
>JAZGDQ010000204.1:0-3242 GCA_036477985.1 bacterium | reverse complement strand
CCCGGGCCGGCGGGGAGCCCCGGGCCGGCAGGGGGGCTCTCCTCCGGGGAGGTGACGCCCGAAAGGGCGGCCACGACGTAGAGGAGGGCGCCCGAGGCCCGGCAGGCGGCGAGGAGGGAGGAATCCGGCCCGCCCGCGCAGAGGACCGCCCCCGCCTGAGCGCAGATGCGGCCGAGGAGCGCCTCCGCCGGGATTCCGGAGATGAGTTCGTCGAAGAGATCCGCCGGGGGAGCGGGCGACCCCTCGGGGAGGATCCCGATCAGGCGCCCCCCGCCGGCCGCGCGGTAGGCCTCACCGGCCCGGCGCGCGGGGCCCTCGGCGGCGGCGAGGAGGAGGGAGTGTCCCGCGGCGGCGATGAACCGGCCCGCCCGCGCGGCCTCTTCCGGATCGGCCTCGCATTCCCCGCCGGAAGGACCGGCGGGCCAGAGTGCGGCGATGATCACCGCGCGCCCTCCTCGCATCCCGGCCCCGGCTTCGGTCAGGAGTAAAACCGCCGTCGCAGCTCGGCCAGGCTGAATTCGTCCGAGTGAATCAGCTCAAGGGTTTGCTTCTCTCTCGCGAGCACCCTTTCGGCCGCGGCGGGCACCTCCGCCGCGATCTCCTTCGGCACGGCGACGGCGCCGTTCGCGTCGGCGTGAATGAGGTCGCCCGGCAGGACGGCCAACCCCCCCACGGCGACGGGAACGTTCACATCCACCACCCGAAGGTCCGCGCGCGAGGCCGTCACCCCGCCCGCCCAGACCTTGAAGCCCCGCTCGCGCATCGCCTCCAGGTCGCGCACCACGCCGTCGAGCACCACTCCCTCGGCGCCCAGGCGGTGGAAGAGGTTCGACATGATCTCCCCCCAGAAGCAGGCCGAGAGGGGGCGGGGGCCGATGTCTTGCTGAACCAGCACGCAGGGCTTGGGCGCACGCTCGACGGCCTCGTAGAGGCGGAACCGGGCGTCGTGGTCGCGCGCCTCGCCCGCCTCCCACTCGCTCGTCGTGAAGGTGACGGCGCAGCCCAGGGCCGCCCCGAGGCCGGGGAACATGCACTTCACGCGCGCGTCGGTGTGGCCGAGGGAGCGCGGCCGCACCCCGAAGGATTCGATGGCGTTGGAGACGGTCGGGGTGTCGAGCGCCCGGAGCAGGCGGAGAGTTTCCGCGGAGACGGCTTCGGTCATGCTTCACTCCCCCCCCCGGCCGTCGAGGGCCGGGATTCGGCCGGTGGCCGTCCAGGTCCGCCAGTCGCGCAGCGCCGCGCGGGTGGTGTCGAAGGCGAGCTCCTCGAAGGGGATCTCATCGGGCCCCACGAGGCGGACCTCCGTGCTCTCCGCCGCCGCCCGCGGGGTCCCCTCCACGACCTCGGCGAGGTAGACGATGACGACCGTCGGTATTCCGGTGAAGGAGTAGACCCCGAGGAGGGGCCCCAGCCGAACGCCGACGCCGGCCTCCTCCCGCACCTCGCGGATCGCGGCGTCGCCCACCGCCTCGCCCCGGTCCACGAACCCGCCCGGGAAGGTCCAAAGGCCCTTGCCCGGGTTGTGCGCCCGCCGGAGGAGGATCGCCTTCCCCTCGACGGAGACGATCGCCCCGGCCGCGACCTTGGGGTCGAGGAAGTGGACGTGGTTGCAGCCGTCCCGCGTGCAGCACAGCTGCGAGGAGCCGTCCACCTGCCACCTTCTGCGCTCGAGCGGCGCGCCGCAGACCACGCAGAACCGGATGTCGCCGCCCAGGACGGGATGCGCCTGGGGGATGGGGTCTTGGCTCAAAGCCAACCTCGCTTCCGCCGGGGGGCGCGAAGGCCGCGCGCGCGCCCCGCACGGATCAGAAGAGATGCTTCTCGGCTCCCGGCTGGCAGTAGGGGTTCGTCGCCTTCTCCTGCCCGATGGTGGTCTCGGGCCCGTGGCCGGGGAGGACGACGGTCTCCGGCGGAAGGGTGAGGAGCTGGGTGCGGATGCTCTCGAGCAGGGTCTCGGCGCTGCCCATGTACAGGTCCGTCCTCCCGATGGAGCCGGCGAAGAGGGCGTCGCCCACGATGGCGGCGCCGGGCGCCTCACCGTTCCCCGCGTGATAGAGGGTGACGTTCCCGGGCGCGTGGCCGTCGGTGAGGCGGATCTCGAAGGAGAGGCGGCCCACCGAGAGCGTCTCGCCCGGCACGAGGTAGCCGTCCACCTCGGGCACGGGGGGCTCGGGGAAGCCGTAGCCTCGCGCGGCGTTGGGCATGTTCTCCAGGTTGTGAAGCTCGGCCTCGTGGAGGAGGTAGGGGACGCCGAGCTTCTCCTTCGCCTCGGCGACCCCCTCGGCGTGATCCAGATGGGCGTGGGTGCCCACGATCTTCACGACGCGCAGGCCGAGCTCCCCGATGCGCGCGATGACGCGGTCCACCTCGGCGCCCGGATCGACATAGAGCGCCTCTTTCTCGTCGGGGCAGCCGACGATGTAGCTGTTCATCTGGAAGGATCCGACGGGGATTCGCTCGACGATCACGGGTGAACTCGCTCCTTGTCTGTCGAAATCTGAGATTGGCCTCCCTCCCGGGGAGGCCGCGGGAATGTGCAGTGTAGCCGAGGCGGGGGAGTGGGGGAAAGGGGAGGCCGCGGTGGCGCCCCAAGAGGGGCGCCCCACCACCCGCCCGCCTGGAAAGTTTCTAAAACGGTCTTTAAGCGCCTTTATCCGCCGCATCCCATCCCTCGCCCTTCCCGCATGTCCCCAAGATCGCATCCGCCCCGTCTCCGATTCCATCTGTGCTGTCTCCGATACCATCCGAGGCCGCCCTTGCGGGGCCGCCCTAGCGGGCGTCACCCCCAACGGAGGCGTCCCGAGGAAGGAGGATAGACGGGAATCGGGGAAGGGAAGGTGCAGGAAATTCGGGGTGGCGCCTCCCTCTGGGAGGCGACCCGCAAGGGCGGTTGCGGAGGGGGGGGGCCGCTTTCTCCCCCTCCCTCGCTCGACTGAGCTCGTCGCAGGCCGGGAGGTGGCGCCTCCCCCCGGGAGGCGCCACCGCGAGGGCGACTGGGGGGAGGGCCGACTCGGTCCCCCACCCTGACCCTCCCCGCTCGGCTGAGCTCGTCGCAGGCCGGGGGGGGAGGGAAAATGCAACAGACTCAAACCGCTGAACAACGTTTGGAATTGACGCCTAGCGGACGCCGGGCGCGAAGATGATGATCTCGATCCGCCGGTTGCGCGATCTGCCCTCGCGGGTGGCGTTGTCGGCCAGGGGGCGGAACTCGCCGAAGCCGGCCGCGGAGATCCGGAGCGGGT
>JAZGDQ010000203.1:0-4848 GCA_036477985.1 bacterium | reverse complement strand
GAGGACGAACAGGCTCGCCTCGAAGTCGTCGTAGACCGTCCCGCCCCCCTCACCGCCGATGCGCCGGTAGTGGGCGTCCATGAAGAGGTAGCTCCCGGCCTGCAGCTCGGTGAGGACGCCCGCCTCCCGATCCCAGCGCCAGGTGCCCGTCCCGCCCCCGCTGCGCACATCTATTGAAAGGCCCGCGCGCTCGAAGGCCGCCGCCGTCTCGCGGATGCGCCCGATGGCCTCCCCGTAGGCGCGCCCGCGCGCCTCGAAGCCCTCGTGGTGCTGGACCTTGCCCTCGTAGGCCTGGATCCCCCGGAGCGCGAGGCCGGGGAGGGCGTCCACCCGGCGGCCCAGCTCGGCGGCCGGCTCCCCGGGGGGGACGCCGCAACGCCCGTGGCCCACGTCCACGTCCACCAGGACGCCGATCTCCGCCCCGGCCGCCGTCATGGCCTCGGACAGCATGCCCGCCCCGAGGGGGTGGTCCACCACCGCCATGAGGCGGGCGTGGGGGGCGAGGGCGGCGAGGCGGCGGAGCTTGGCCGGGGCCGTCACCTCGCTGCTCACGAGGACGTCCCCGATCCCCCCGGTCACCATCACCTCGGCCTCGCCCACCTTCTGGCAGCACACCCCGACGGCGCCGAGATCCATCTGCTTTCGGGCGAGGAAGGGGCTCTTGTGCGTCTTGGCGTGGGCCCGCAGGCGGAGGGGGCCGCCCGCCAGGCGCGAGGCCATGCGGGCGAGGTTGCGCTCCATGGCGTCCAGATCGACCAGGAGGGCCGGGGTGTCCAGCTCCCGGACCGGAAGGCCGGCCAAGGGGGATGGGTTCAGGCGCATTCGGGGCTCCCGCGCAGGGTTTTCGGGTTCGGAGCGCCCAGCAGGATAGCACCCCCCCCGGCCGGGCGGAACCGGGGAGGGGGGGGCCGAAACGGCCCTCCGGACCGCCCCGCTCGTTGACACCGCCGGGTCCATCGGCCACGATAAGCTTTCCTTCTCACCCTCACGGACAGTTCGGCCACGTTTCCGGAGACCGCCCGATGCGCACGCTTGCCGACGATCTCCTCGAAGGCTCCATCGACCTTCACGCCCACATCTTCCCCCAGTTGACGGCCGACGAGCCCGGCCGGGTCTACGACCATGAGTGGGCCGAGGCGGCCCGCGACGCCGGGATGCGCGGCTTCGTCTTGAAGAGCCACCTGTGGCCCACCATGGGCCAGGCCATCATCCTGAACGGCGTCTACCCGGACGTCACGGCCCTGGGCGCCATCGTCCTCAACACGAACGTGGGCGGCCTCTCCCCCTTCGCGGTCGAGAGCGCGGTGCACCTGGGCGTGCGCATGATCTGGATGCCCACCTACACGGCCGAGAACGACATCAAGGTGGGCGCCTACAGCCGGCGGGTGGACGAGGCCTACCAGCAGAAGCCGCCCGGGGAGGGGCTGACCGTCCTCGCCCCCGGCGGGGGGATTCTCCCGGAGGCGGAGGCCATCCTCGAGATCGCCCGCGACGCCGACGTCGCCGTCGCCACCGGCCACCTCTCGGGCGCGGAGGGCCTCTCCCTCGCCCGGCGCGCGAAGGAGCTCGGCGTCAAGAAGCTCATCTACACCCATCCCCTCATCTCCAACGTCGGCGCGACCGATGCCGAGATGGACGAGATGGCCGCGCTCGGCTACACCGTCGAGTTCACCTGGATTTCCTCCTTCCCCATGTGGCAGAGCCTCGATCCGAAGAGGATCGCCGAGGCCGCCCGCCGCCTCGGGGCCGAGAACTGCGTCATGACCACCGACGCCCAGCTCGACTTCAACCCGCCGCCGCCCGAGATGCTCCGGATGTTCATCGCCACCATGCTCCGGCTCGGCCTGGAGGAGGAGGAGGTCCGCTGGATGGTCCAGCGCAACCCCGCCCGCCTGGCCGGCCTGGAGGAGTAGGAGCCTCGATGCGCTTCGTCGGCGTCGACCTCGCCTGGGGGGACCGCAAGACCACCGCCGCCGTCGTCCTGGAGGCGAAGGAAGGGGGAGGCGCCCGCTCGGCGGCCTTCGCGACCGCGCTGGGGACGGTGGATGAGATCGCCGGCTTCATCCGGGAGAACGTCGCGGGGAAGGATGCCTTCGTCGGAATCGACGCGCCCCTCATCGTGCCGAACCAGACGGGCAGCCGGCTGTGCGATCAGGAGTGCACGGCCAAATGGCGGCGCTACGACGCGGGGGCGCTCCCGGCCAACAAGCGCCAGTGCGGGGACCCCTCCCGGGGCGGGCAGCTCCTCCAACAGCTCGAGGCGGAGGGCTTCCGCCACGGATACGACACCGAGCCCGGCCGGCCGGACCGGGTCGTCCTCGAGGTCTACCCCCATCCGGCCTCGGTCGCCCTGCTCGGCCTCGATCGGATCTTCAAATACAAGCGGAGCGCCATCGCCGTGAACCAGGAGGGCCTCGCCGCCTACCAGGCGAAGCTGTGCGAGAGCCTCGATCGCCTCGACCCGACGGTGGAGATGAAGGACGACCTGATCGGGCGCCTGCGCCGCGACCCGAATCAGCTGCGCGGGGTGCACTTCGAGCGCCAGTCCGACCTGGTGGACGCCCTCATGTGCGCCGTCACCTCCTTTCACTTCTGGACCTGGGGGAGCGAAAAGTGGGAGGTGCTCGGGAAGCTCGAGGAGGGGACCATCCTGGCGCCCCGGCCGGAGGCCTACGGCCTGGCGGCGCATACCTAGAGAAGGCGCGGCGGGGGCCGCCCTCCCCGCGTTCGGCAGCGCCGCCCGCACACCCCCCATCCACGGATCGGCCCCCTCCCCGCGGGGAGGCGCCGGAGGGAGCCCGGGAATGTCCTCCGAAAACCCGCCCGTCATCGCCGTCCTCGGCTTCGGAATGGCCGGCCGCCCCATCGCCCGCGGGCTGGCCGAGGCCGGCCTCCCCGACGTGCGCGTCTGGAAGCGGAAGCCCTGGGCGGGGGAGCACCTCGAGGCCGCCGACCATCCCGCCCTCCGGCTCACCGACCGGATCGAGGAGGCCGTCTCCGGCGCGGAGATCGTCTTCTCCCTCGTGCGCGTCGAGGCGGCCCTGGAGACGGCCCGGGCGGCGGCGGCCCGCCTGGGCGGGGCGATCTATGCGGACCTGAACACGACGGCTCCCGATCAGATGGCCGAGATCGGGCGGCTCGCCGAGGAGGCCGGCGGGCGCCCGGTGGACGGGGCCATCGTGGACCCGGCCGAGGTGTACGGCCACCGGGTCGCCATCACCGTCTCGGGCCCGGGGGCGGAGGCGCTGCGGGAGCGGATGGCGCCCTGGGGGATGAACTTCACCGTCCTGAGCGGCCGGGTGGGGGACGCCTCGGCCCTCAAGATGGTGCGGAGCGTCTTCACCAAGGGGCTGATGATGACCTTCCTCGAGGCCCTGGAGGCGGGGCGGCGCTGCGGAATCCTGGAGCCCCTCCTCGACTCGATCGCGGGCACGGTGGAGGGCATGCCGCTGCGCGATCTGGCCCTGAGCCTGGCGGGGACGAGCCTCATCGTGGCCGAGCGGCGCGCCTCCGAGATGGTGCACGTGGTGGACACCCTGAAGGGGCTCGGCGTCGATTCGCGGATCAGCGCCGCCTCGCTGGAGAAGTTCCGGTGGCTCTCCCGCATCGGCGTGCGCGAGGAGCTGGAGGGGCTCCCTCCCGGCTCCATCGAGGAGGCCCTCCAGGCGCTCGAGCGCGCCCTGGCCGGCGCCCGGGCGGACTCCTCCCCCGCCCCCGGGGAGCCCCCCCCCGAGTGAGCCTCCGGCCCCCCCGGAGGGGTCCGAAATGCCCTTCCCCGAGGCGCTTTTCTCCCCGTGAGGGGCAGGGCGGCGGGGCGGGAAAAAATGCGGATTCGGGCGGGCTCGGGGCTTGATTTGCGGGAAGCGCATCCGGTAGGATGCCAGCCCTGGTCAGGGGAAACCGTCTCGTCAATGTCCCCTGCGTCCGCTCGGCGCAAGGGTTCAGGAGTTCCATGCGTCCCAAGCCCCCGCACGGGGGAAGGGAATTTTCCACTTCTGGAGGTTTTGCTCGATGACATTTGTCATAGCCGAAAAATGCTTGGGGGAGCGTTACGCCACCTGCGTGACTGTCTGCCCGGTCGACTGCATGCATCCCGGCGAGTACCAGGGCCAGCCGTTCCTGGTCATCGACCCAGAGGAGTGCATCGACTGCGGCGTATGCCAGCCCGAGTGCCCCATCGACGCCATCCTCGAAACCGAGGACGATGATCCCGAATGGGCCCAGATCAACGCAGATCTCTCGCCCGAGTTCAAGAACAACGAGCCCGTGGAGCCCCGGCCCGCGAACGATCCCCCGCGCCGCCCGGAGAACAAGCTCCGCTGATCCCGCTCTTTCGCCGAAAAGGCCGCGGTCCCCAGGGGCCGCGGCCTTTTTTTTCGCCCCGCCCTTCCCCTGCCCCGGGCCGCCCGCGTCCGCCTGGGGCGCCGAGAGCCGCGGAAGAGGCCGAACCGCGGGCCGCGCCCAAATTGCGGGCCGCGCCATCTCTCCCTATAATCCCCCCGCACAGCTCCTTTCACCCCTGAATCCGGCCGGGGGCCTCCCCCGGGGATCTCTCCACCGTGAGGGACGATGACCCCCAAACTCGCCATCCGCGAACTCCAAAAAACGTTCGTCCTGCGTTCGATCGAAGCGGGCGCCGTCCAGCGGCGGGGAATGCGAAGGGAGTTGTGATGCGGAGACCGAAGAAGGAAGCGCCGACCATCGCCATCGCGGGAACCCGTTTCTCCTCGATCGACATCGAGAAGAAGATCCTCGCTCCCCTGGGCGCCCGCCTGGTGGAGGACCGGCGGAGCGACCCGGCCTCGCTCATCGAGTTCTGCGGCGGGGCCGCCGCCGTCCTCCTCGGCT
>JAZGDQ010000202.1:0-12336 GCA_036477985.1 bacterium | reverse complement strand
GTTCACGACGACCGACTTGGTCTCGAGGTACATCTCGAGGCCCTCCATTCCGCCCTCGCGGCCGAGGCCGCTCTCCTTGAAGCCGCCGAAGGGGATCTCGTGGGTGTAGCCGGCCGCGTCGTTCACCCCGATGAGGCCGTATTGAAGCTTCTCGGTCACGCGGATGATCCGCGAGAGGTTCTGGGAGTAGACGTAGCAGGCGAGGCCGAAGATGGTGTCGTTCGCCCGGGGGATGAGCTCCTCCTCGTCCTTGAAGGTGAGGATGGGGGCCACCGGCCCGAAGATCTCCTCCTGGCAGACGGGCCAGCTGTCCTCGACGTCCTGGAGCACGGTGGGGGCGTAGAAGAAGCCCTTCGCGTAGACCCCCTCGCGCATGGCCTCGCCGCCCGTCACCACCGTCGCCCCGCGGGACTTGGCGTCCTCGACCAGGCGGTGGATCTTCTGGCGCGTGTCCTCGTTGATGAGGGGCCCGATCTGCATCCCCGGCTCGAAGCCCGGCCCCACCTTGAGGGCCTTCACCTTCTCCACGAAGGCGGGGATGAAGCGGTCGGCGATGCTCTCCTGGATGTAGATCCGGTTCGCGCAGATGCAGGACTGCCCCCCGACGCGCAGGTATTTGATGGCCACCGCGCCTTCGACTGCGGCGTCCAGGTCGGCGTCGTCGAACACGATGAAGGGCGCGTTCCCGCCCAGCTCGAAGGTGATCCGCTTGATCTGCTTCGCGGCCTGCTCCATGAGGACCTTGCCCACCTCGGTGGAGCCGGTGAAGCCGATCTTCTTCACCTTCGGGTTGTCCATCATCTCCGTCGCCATGGGGCTGGAGCGCTTTCCCGTCACCAGGTTGAGCACCCCGGGCGGGAGGCCGGCGTCGTGGCAGGCCCGGGCGATGGCGAGCGCGGTGAGCGGGGTGGAGGAGGAGGGCTTGAGCACGACGGTGCAGCCGGCCGCCATGGCGGGGGCGATCTTGCGGGTGATCATGTTGGCCGGGAAGTTCCAGGGCGTGATGGCGCCGACCACCCCGACGGGGTTGGAGCTCACCCACAGCCGCTTGTTGCGGAAGGGGGAGGGGACCGTGCGCCCGTAGCCGCGCCGCGCCTCCTCGGCGTACCAGTTGAAATAGCCCGCCGAGAAGCCGACCTCGCCCTTGGACTCGGCGAAGGGCTTTCCGTTCTCGAGCGTCATGAGGCGCGCGATGTGCTCCTGCTTCTCGAGGATGTTGTTCTCCACCTTGCGGAGAATCGCGCCGCGCTCCTTGCCCGGGGTGTCCGCCCAGTCCGCGAAGGCGTCGTGGGCCGCGTCGATGGCCTTGCGCGTCTCGGCGGCGCCGCCGTCGGCAACGGTGGCCACGAGGTCCCCGTTGGCCGGGTCGTGCACCTCGAAGCGGCCCTTTTTGTCGGCCTCGACAAACTTGCCGTTGATGTACATGGGATAGTGCTCGACGGTCATGTCATTCTCCTTTGAACGGTATCGTCTGCCGACGGAATGTTCCGAGGGGCCGAACTCGCACCCGGGCCACAAACCCTCTCCCGCAGCCGGGCGATCCGGCGCCCGCCGGGAAGAGCGCGCTCCGCGTGAAAAGATGGGGAGGATAATGCCACCCGCCCGCGGGGGGGTCAAGGTTTTCCCCTCTCGCCCTCCCTTCTCCCGCGCCGCGGCGAATGGCCTACTCGTCCGCCAGCGAAATCTCCGCCTCCCCCCCGTTGAGCGTATAGGTGCTGCGGACGGGCACGGCCGCCTGGATCAGGTTCTCGGCGAAGCAGCCCCGCTTGGCGAGCCGGATGACGGCGCGCACCTCCTCCTCGGGCTCATCGGATTCCACCTCGAAATGGGTGCGCACCTCGGTGCAGCCGCTGCGGACGGTGCCGCGGAGGACCGAGCCGGTCAGGAAGTAGTCGGTCTCGACGCGGACCCGGGCCCGCCCGATGCCCAGTTTTTTCATCGAAGCGTACCGCTTCAGCTGGGTGAGGAGTCAGAGGCCGATCCCGCTGGCGAGGTAGGTCAGCGGCTGGGGATGGTTGTCCTCCCCCCCGAGGGAGGGCGGCTCGTCGGAGCGCCAGACGAAGCTCCCCTGCCGGGCCTCGTGGAGCATCTTCTCCTTGTGCTCGCAATCGACCGAGACGGTGAAGCGCCCCTCGGGCGGCAGCTCCTCTCCATGAACGGACTGCGGAATGTCGCTGGGCATGCGCGCGGCTCTCCTTTGAAAGGTGAATCCGGATCCGGCTGAAACCGGGCCGCCATATTAGCAGATCCGCCCGGGGCCCGGGCGGGCGGAGGGGCAAAGAGAGGCGGGCGGAGGGCAAAAGAGGGCAGGGCGGAGGGGAAGAGAGGCGGGCGGAGGGGAAGGGTCCGAAATGGGGGAAAAGGCGCGCGGGGCTGCGGTTTCGCGTGTTTCCGCCCCCCGGGCGGGGTTGTGCTATAATCAAGAGGTTAGAGACAATGGCAGAGCCGCTCGAGCGGGCGCGGAATGCGCCCTCTGGCGGGGTTCCCCCACCGGAGATATGGGGTATATTGAAGGGGTGGGAGGGCGGCGCTGGCCGCCGCCCGGGCATTGGCGGAGGCCGCGGATTTGCCGGGCCACGAAAAGGAGTCGCAGTCATGTTCCCGATGAATATGGGATTCCCCGAGCTGCTGGTGATCCTGGCGATCTGCGTGCTCGTCTTCGGCGCCAAGCGGCTGCCGGATATCGGCTCCGGCTTGGCGCGCGGGATCAAAAGCTTCAAAAGAGGGCTGAGCGACGAGGGCGAGCTGGCCGGGAAGAAGAAGGAGGACGAGCCGGCCGCCACCGTTTCGGAGAAGACCACCGGAGAGAACGAGGCATAATTGCGGGTCCGCCGCCCGCCGGGATTCGATAGTCTCCGGCCGCGGCGCGCCCCTCTGTTCGTTTCCGCCCTGCTGGAAGAGGGAAGCGCCGGGAGGCTCCGCCAGCTGCAAGGCTCCGCCCAGCGGCGAGGTTTCCCCGGCGGCTCGAAAAGGTGAGCCGAAGGGCAGGGCCTGAATCGAGCGGCGGGCGATCCGCCACCGGCGGCGAACACTCCGGGCCAGCCCCGCGCACGCGGCGGCTGGCTTTTGTCATTTCGAGACGCGGTGATTCCGGTTCCCGGCGCCTCCGGCGCCTGGGGAGGGAAAATGGATTTCTTCAAGGTCGTCTCGCCCGAGGAGGCGATGGAGGCGGTGCGGGGTTTCCCGCCCCTTCCGGCCGAGGAGGTCTCCGTCATCGGCGCCGTGGGGCGCATCCTCGCCGAGAGCGTGCGGAGCCCGGTGGACCTGCCCGACTTTCCCCGCGCGACGATGGACGGCTACGCCCTCCGCGCGGCCGACTCCTTCGGGGCCGGCGAGTCCATCCCCGCCTACCTCGACATGGTCGGCCAGGTCCCCATGGGCGCGGCGCCCGATTTCGGGCTCGCGCGCGGCCAGGCGGCCCGGGTGAGCACGGGCGGAATGCTCCCCGAGGGGGCGGACGCGGTCGTCATGGTGGAGTACACGACGGCGCCCGACGAGGAGACGGTCGAGGTGCGGCGCGCCGCATCGGTGGGGGAGAACGTGCTCGCCGTGGGGGACGACCTCAAGGCGGGGGAGGAGATCCTCTCCGCCGGGGCGCGCCTGCGGAGTCAGGACATCGGCGCGCTCTCGGGCGTCGGGGTCCTGGAGGTGAAGGTGGGGCGGCGGCCCTCGGTCGCCATCCTTCCCACCGGGGACGAGCTGGTCGATCCCCGCGTGGAGCCCAAGCCCGGCCAGATTCGCGACATCAACCGCTTCTCGCTGGCGGCGGCCGTCGTCGAGGCCGGGGGGATTCCGGCCACCGAGGAGATCCTCCCCGACGATCTGGACGTCATCAAGGCCCGGCTGGCCGAGGCCCTCGGGCGCTCCGACGTGGTGCTCATCTCGGGGGGCAGCTCGATGGGGGTGCGCGACTTCACGGTGGAGGCGATCAACTCGCTGGGCGAGCCGGGCGTCCTCGTCCACGGGATCTCGATCAAGCCGGGCAAGCCCACCATCATCGGGCGGGTGAAGCGCGGGGGAGAGGACAAGGCGGTGGTGGGGATTCCCGGCCACCCCGTTTCGGCCCTGATGATCTTTCACGCCTTCGTGCGGCCCATCATCCGCCAGCTCAGCGGGGAGGCCGCTCCCGGCTACGGGGAGGAGCGGGGCGTCCTCGCCCGCCTCTCGCGCAACCTGCCCTCCGCCCCCGGGCGGGAGGATCTCGTGCGCGTCACGCTGGAGCGCGGGGAGGAGGGCCTTCTCGCCCACCCGCTCATGGGCAACTCGGCCATGATCTCCACCATGACGAAGGCCGACGGCTACATCACCATCCCCCTCGAGCGCGAGGGGTTCACCGAGGGAACCGAGGTGCGCGTCTCCCTCTACTGAGGGAGGGCGCCCGGACGGGGAGTTTCGTGAACGATCAGGCGAAGGGCGGAACCGCCCTGCCCTTGGCGGGGCGGAAGATATACCTGGAGAACATCCCGCGCGAGGAGGCCCTCGCCCGCCTGCTGGAGAGGGTGGGTCCGCCGGCGGGCCTGCCCGCCGAGGAGGTCCCCTCCCAGGAGGCGATGGGCCGTGTGACGGCCGAGGCCGTCTTCGCCCGGGTCTCGAGCCCCCACTTCCACGCCTCGGCCATGGACGGCTACGCCGTGAGCGCCGAGGACACCTTCGGCGCCTCCCCCGTCCAGCCCCGCTCCCTCCGTGTGGAGGAGGAGGCCTATCCCGTCGATACGGGAGACCCCCTCCCGCCGGGGACCGACGCCGTCGTCATGATCGAAAACGTCCACGAGCCCGAGCCCGGCGTCATTCAGCTGGAGGCGGCTCTTTCGCCCTGGAGCAACGTCCGGGTGGCCGGGGAGGACATCGTCGAGGGCCAGCTTATCCTCCCGCCGGGACACCGCCTGCGCCCCTTCGACATCGGCGGGCTCCTCGCCGCCGGGGTGACCGAGGCGCCGGTGCGAAAGCGCCCCGTCGTGGCCATCATCCCGACAGGGGATGAGCTCGTCCCGCCCGGTGCGGACCTCAAGCCGGGCGACCTCATCGAGTTCAACTCGGCCGTCCTCGCCGCCTACATCGAACAGTGGGGCGGGGAGGCGCGTCCGCGCCCCATCGTGGACGACCGCTTCGAGGCGATCGAGGCGGCCGTGCGGGAGGAGCTCGAGCGCGCCGACATCGTTCTCGTCAACGCGGGCTCCTCGGCGGGCCGGGAGGACTTCACCTCCTCGGTGGTGCAGAAGCTGGGCGAGCTGCTCGTCCACGGGGTGGCCATCTTCCCCGGCAAGCCCACCATCTTGGGCGTCTGCCCCGGCCCGGAGGGGGGCGTGAAGCCCGTCATCGGCATCCCGGGCTACCCGGTCTCGGCCGTCCTCGCCCTCCAGGAGTTCGTCCGCCCCCTGATGGCGTACATGATGGGCGCGCCCACGCCCGAGGCCGAGACGATCGAGGCCGTCCTGAGCCGCAAGAGCGCCTCCCACCCGGGGATGGAGGAGTTCCTGCGGGTGAAGGTGGGGAACGTGGGCGGGCGCATGGTGGCCCTGCCCGCCAAGCGCGGGGCGAGCGTCATCAGCAGCCTGGTCGAGGCGGACGGGGTGGTGCGCATTCCGGCGAACTCGGAGGGCGTGGAGGCGGGCGAGACCGTGCGGGTCGAGCTCCTGCGCCCGCTGGGCGAGATCGCGGGGAACATTCTCATGGCGGGGAGCCACGACAACGCCCTCGACCTTCTGGCGGGCGAGCTGCGCCGCCGCTTCCGCGGGGTGAGCCTCTCGACCTCGGCCGTGGGCTCGATGGCGGGCCTCATCGCCGTGCGCGACGGGGAGGCCCACCTGGCGGGGAGCCACCTCCTGGACCCCGAGACGGGCGAGTACAACTGGAGCTACATCCGCCGCTACATCCGCGACCGCGAGATGGTGGTCCTCAACTTCGTCCAGCGCGAGCAGGGGATCCTCCTGCCCAAGGGGAACCCCAAGGGGATCCGCACGGTCGAGGACCTCGCCCGCGAGGGGGTGACCATCGTCAACCGCCAGAGCGGGGCGGGCACCCGCGTCCTCCTGGACCATCTTCTCGCCGAAGCGGGCATCCCGCCCATGCGGGTGTCGGGCTACGAGCGGGTCGAGACCACCCACATGGCCGTGGCCATGGCGGTGGCGGGCGGGCGCGCCGACGCCGGGCTCGGCATCTACGCGGCGGCCCAGCTCCTGGGACTGGAGTTCGTCCCCCTCGTGCGCGAGCGCTTCGATTTCGTCGTTCCCGCCGAGCACTGGGAATCCCTCCCCCTCCAGCGCCTGGCCGAGGTCTTGCGCGATGCGGATTTCGCCGGCCGCATCCGCGCCCTGGGGGGGTATAATACGGATCTGACCGGACGGGTCCTGGACCCGCCCGCTTCGACTTGAGGAGGGCCGGCATGCCGCCCCAGCTTTTCGACCGCTACGGCCGCGGGCACGACGACCTGCGGATTTCGGTGACCGACCGGTGCAACTTCCGCTGCTTCTACTGCATGCCCGAGGAGGGGATGAACTGGCTCCCGCACAAGGAGATCCTCACCTACGAGGAGATCGCCCGCCTCGTGCGCATCACGACCGAGTTGGGCTTCGTGAGCTACCACCTCACGGGCGGGGAGCCCCTCCTGCGCAAAGACCTGGACGTCCTCATCCGGATGATGCGCGAGATTCAGCCCGATATGGATCTCGCCCTGACGACGAACGGCGTCTCCCTCCCCCAGATGGCAGAGCGCCTCTTCGCGGCCGGCTTGCGGCGGGTCAACATCAGCCTCGACACCCTGGACGCGCAGAAGTTCTACCTCATCACCCGGCGGGACATGTACGGGCAGGTGATGGAGGGAATCGAGGCGGCCGCCCGGGCCGGGTTTGAACCGATCAAGATCAACGTGGTGGCCGTCCGGGGGCTCTCCGAGCCGGATCTGCCCGCCTTCGCCGAGTGGGCCCGCGACACGGGCCACATCGTCCGCTTCATCGAGTACATGCCCCTCGACGCCGACCGCTCCTGGGAGCGCGAGAAGGTGCTCCCGGCCGAGGAGATCCTCAAGGGCCTCTCGGGGCCGGCCGGGCTCAAGCTCGTGAGCGGACACCCCTCGGATCCGGCGACGCGCTACCGCTACGAGGACGGGAAGGGGGAGGTGGGGATCATCGCCTCGGTGACGCGCCCCTTCTGCGAGACCTGCAACCGGATCCGCCTCACGGCGGACGGCATGATGCGCACCTGCCTCTTCTCCACCGTCGAGCACGACATCAAAGCCCTCCTCCGCGGGGACGCGGATGACGAGGAGATCAAGACCTGGCTCGCCAAAATGGTCCTCACCAAGACGCCCGGCCATCTCATCGGCCAAAAGGAGTTCGTCCAGCCCGACCGCACCATGAGCGCCATCGGGGGGTGAGGGAGCGGACGGCCGGGGGCGGAAGGGGGCGAATCCCGCCCTCCGGTATTCAGACGTGGGCGCGCGCGGCCGCCGTCTTTGCCGCGTTTTCAAGGGTTTTCGGGCGCGGGCGCATCCGCCGCCTAGAATGGTCAACCGAAAACGGGAAGCGGTATAATGGTCCCGGGGGAGCGGTTTGATCGAATCCGGAGAGGGAACCCGGCTTCGTCAAACAATCGCACCCTGAATTCGCCCATTTTCCGGGCCAAGACGCGGGAATCGGCCCCTGTCCTGTGGCCGGGGCAGGGCCCCGGCCGGGCATGCCGGCGAGGGCAGGGCATTCTCTTGGAGCGCGCGCCTTGAAATCACGGCGAATGGTTTTCGCGGCCCTTCTGGCCCTGCTCCTGGCGGGGCTGCTGGCCACCTCTGCCGACGCCCGAAGGCACAGGCGCCGCGGGAACCGCCCCCTCCCCGTCCAGATCCAAAAGGCCGCCCTGGGGCGCATCGGGCGCAGCGTGCGCGCCACCGGAACCGTCTACCCCAAGAGCGAGGTGAAGCTCATGGGCCAGGCGGAGGGGCGCGTGCTGGAGGTGCTGGTGCGCGAGGGAGACCGCGTGGAGCGGGGGCAGATTCTCGCCAAGCTGGACGCCACCCTTCATGAGATTGAGCTGCGGCTGGCCGAGAGCGAGCTGGACGCCGTGCGCGCCCGCCTCAAGAAGATCAAGGCCGGCTACCTTCCCCAGGAGATCGCCACGGCGCGGGCGGAGCTGGCCCAGGCGCGCGCCGGCCTGGCGCGCGGTCAGGCGGAGCTTTCCACGGCCCGGGCGCGGCTCGAGGAGGCGGAGGTGAACGCCAAGTCCCTCGAGGCCCTCTTCAAGCGGGGAGTGGTGAGCCGGCAGGAGTGGGTCAAAGTCTCCACCGAGGCCTCCCGCGCGCGCTCGGTGGTCTCCGAGCGGCGGGCGAGCCTCAAGGAGGAGGCGGCCCGAATCCAGGCGGCCAAGGAGCGCCTCAAGCTCAAGCGGCTGGGCAGCCGGAGGGAGGACATCGAGGCCGCCCGGGCGGAGGAGCAGAAGGCGATCCAGAAGGTGAACCTGCTCCGCGTCCGGCTCGAGTACTTCCTCCTGCGGGCGCCCATATCGTCCGTCGTCATCGATCGGCGCATCGAGCCCGGCGACCTGGCCGTGAACCGGGCCCATCTCTTCACCCTCGCCCACCTGCGGACCCTCTTGGTGCGCGGCCGGGTGAGCGAGCTGGACATGCCGCGCCTGCGTAGGCGGCAGAAGGTCACGGTCGAGTTCGACGCCTACCCGGGGCGGCGCTTCACCGGCGAGCTCACGCGCATCTTCCCCCAGGTGGACCCCCGCTCGCGCCAGGCCGTGGTGGAGGTGCAGCTGCCCAACCCGGACTACACCCTTCGCCCGGGCCTTTTCGCGCGCCTGCGCTTCTCGCCCTCCAAGGGCGGGAAGGCCATCATCCTGCCCGCCCACGCGGTGGAGTGGGTGGAGGGCGGCGAGGGGAAGACCGGTTACGTCTTCGTCCTGAAGCGGGCCCCCAAGCGGAAGAAGAAAGGCGGCTCCGTGGCCGGGCGGGCCGGCGCCGGCAAGCGAGGGGAGGCCTTCGCGGGCGTCCGCCGGGGCGGCGGCGGAAAGAAGGAAAAAAAGGGGCCGCTCTTCATGGCCGTGCGGCGGAAGGTGAAGTTGGGCGAGACGGCGGACAGGAGGGTCGAGATCGTCGGGGGGCTTGAGGTGGGCGAGAAGGTGATCGTCAGCGCCATCGGGCAGCTGAAGAACGGGCGCCTCGTGCGGGTTGTGGAATAATGGCCCGGCTTCGGGCGGTCTCCCTCAGCACGCTTTCCATCCGCAGGCCCGTCGGGACCATCATGCTGGTGGTCTGCGCCATCGTGCTGGGCGTCTTCTCCCTGACCCAGCTCTCGGTGGACCTCATCCCCCGGATCATCTATCCCCGCATCTTCCTCAGCGTGGAGTTCGAGAGCGCCGACCCGGCGGTGATCGAAGAGCAGGTGACCAAGATCATCGAGCGGGAGCTGGCCACCACCGAGGGCCTGGTGCGGATCTACTCGCGCAGCCAGGAGGGGCGCGCCCGGGTCTGGATGTTCTTCGACTTCAAGCGCGACATCGACCTCGCCCTCCAGGACGCCATCACCAAGTTCAACCTGGCGCGGCGGAACCTGCCCGTGGAGATCCAGAGTCAGATCCAGAATTTCAAGATATTCAAGTCCGACCCCGCCCAGCGCCCCATCCTGCAGTTCGCCCTCGCCTCGAAGACCCTGAAGGGGCCGGCCCTCCAGACCTGGGCGACCAAGGTGCTCGCCCCCCAGCTCATGCTGGTCCCGGGCGTGGCCGCGGTCGAGGCGTTCGGGGGCCAGAGCGAGGAAGTGCAGGTTCTGGTGGATTTCCCCCGCCTCCAGAGCCTGGGCCTCTCTCTTTCCTCGGTCATGCAGCGGATGCGGGCGGAGAACCTCGACATCGCGGGCGGGCGGGTCATCACGCCCGAGCGCGAGTACGCGAGCCGGACGGTGGGCAAGCTGCGCTCGGCGAGCGAGCTCTCCAACCTCATCTTCCGCACCCCGGACGGGCGCAAGGTCTACCTGCGCGACTTCGCCCAGGTGATCGACGGCGGCAAGGAGCGGCGGATCTTCACCTGGTTCAACGGGGTGGAGAGCGTCAAGGTCGCCGTGCTGAAGCAGCCGAACGAGAACACCGTCGCCGTGGCGGACGGCGTCCTCGAGCGGATCGAATTCATCAAGCGCTACAACATCCTCCCCAAGGACGTCACCTTCACCCCGGTGGCGGATCAGAGCTTCTTCATCCGCGCCTCCATCCGCAACGTCCTCACCTCGGTCCTGCTGGGGGGCTCGCTCGCCGTGCTCGTCGTGCTCTTCTTCCTGGGGAGCCTGCGGCGCACGGCCATCATCGCCCTGGCGATTCCGGTGGCGTCGATATTTTCCTTCTTCTTCATGTGGATGGGGGGCCTCACCTTCAACATCTTCAGCCTGGGGGGGCTGGCCATCGGGGTGGGGATGCTGGTGGACAACGCCATCGTCATGCTCGAGAACATCTCGCGCCACCAGGCCCAGGGAGGGGATCCCGTCGAGGCGGCCGAGCGGGGCGCGCGCGAGGTGGACAACGCCATGCTCGCCTCCACCCTCACCAACCTGGCCTCGGTCATGCCCTTCCTCCTCCTCTCGGGCTACGTCTCCCTGCTCTTCCGCGAGCTCATCCTGACCATCTCGTTCGCCTTCATCTGCAGCCTGCTCGTCGCCCTGACGGCGGTCTCCATGCTCTCCGCCCGCCTCCTCCAGCTTCCCCAGACGAGCGGAATCGGGCGGTTCCCCCTCCTGCGCCTTTTCGCCTACATCGTGGATCGGCTCAACGCGGGCTACCGGCGGATCCTCCTGCCGGTGCTGCGCTTCCGGTGGGTTTTGATCCTCTCGGTGCTCGTCCTGTTCGGCTACAGCCTCACGCTGCTCTCCGGCCTCGGCAACGAGATTCTCCCCCGGGTGGACGACGGCCGCTTCCGGGTGGACCTGCGCTTCGCGCCCGGGACCAAGCTCGAGTACAACAAGACGATGGTCCGGCGGATCCACGACATGCTCATGCGGGACCCCGAGGTGGAAAAGGTCTTCGCCACCGCGGGGGGCCGGCTCTTCACCCGCAGCTTCGCGCGAAACCCCACCCGGGGGCGGATCGAGGCCAGCCTGCGGGACGGGTACAGCGCGTTCGACTATCTCAAGAAGCTGCGCGGCCGGCTCCGGCGGCTCGACATCCCCGACACCCGCATCTACGCCTACAAGAGCCACGTCCGCGGGCTGCGCACCTCGAACACCACCCACAACAAGGGTTTCTCGCTCGGGGTGAGGGGGGAGGAGATGCACGTCCTCACCCGGATCGCGCACGAGGTCCTCGAGCGCCTTCAGGGAGTGCCAGGGCTCGTCAACCTCCAGGTGGACGAGGTGGAGCGGCGCCCCGAGCTCAAGGTGCGCGTGGACCGCGAGCGTGCGGCCGAGGTGGGCCTCTCGATCGAGGAGGTGGGCGCCACGGTGGGCACCGCGCTCGACGGCTTCGTCGCCACCTTCCTCAACCGGAAGGATCGGCGGGTTCCGGTTCGCGTGAAGCTGGCGGACACCCACATCCGCAGCGCGCAGGACCTGGAGAACCTTCCCCTGTTTCCGCAGGGGCGCGAGCCGATCCGCCTGCGCCACATCGCGCAAGTGACGCGGGGGCAGGGCAGCTCGGTCATCGTCCGGATCGACCAGAGCCGGATGGTGGAGATCACCGGAGACATCGCCGACCGATCCATCGGCGAAGTGGGCCAGGACGTGCGCGCCCGGCTGGCGGACATGGACCTCCCGGTGGGCTACTTCGTCCTGCCCGGGGAGAACGAGAAGACGCTCGAGCGCACCAACCGGGAGCTTCTCATCGTGGCCGCCCTGGCCATATTCCTGGTCTACGTCGTGATGGCCGTCCAGTACGACTCGCTCGTGAACCCCTTCGTCATCATCTTCGCCGTCCCGCCGGCGATCTCGGGCGCGCTCATCGGGCTCCATCTGACCGAGACCCCCTTCGGGGCCACCGTCCTCATCGGGGTCATCCTCCTCGTGGGCATCGTGGTGAACAACTCCATTGTCATGGTGGAGTACATCGAGCAGATCCGCGGCCGGGGCGCGCCCCTGCGCGAGGCCATCGTCGAGGGGGCGGCCGTCCGGCTGCGGCCCATCCTCATGACCTCGATCACCACCGTGATCGCCCTCGTTCCGCTGGCCCTCGGCTGGGGGAAGGGCTCCGAGATGCTCAGGCCCCTGGGAATCGTAGTCTCCTTCGGGCTCTCGCTCTCGACCTTCGTCATCCTCTTCCTGACCCCCTCGCTCTATGAGGTGATCCACAACGGGACCGCAGTCCTCCGCCGGAGGGTGGGGCTCCCGCCCCGCACGTTCGCCCCCCGGGAGGCCGGGGAGGAGGGGGCCC
>JAZGDQ010000201.1:0-3293 GCA_036477985.1 bacterium | reverse complement strand
GGGGGCGGGGGGAAGATCCAGCCCCCCCGCCGCACGGACGGCGGCCCAGGCGGCGCGGTCCGAACCAGGCACCAGGCGGAGGTTCAAGGTCCCCGGGAAGGCCCGGAAGCCGAGGAGGCGCTCGAAGCCGGCCTGGACCCATCCGAGGCGGACGAAGGCGGCGCCCTCCCCCTCCCCGGATGTCACCTCCCCGCCGAGGCGGATGGATTCGGGCATCGATCACCCTCCGCTTCGGCCGCATCCATCGGGAATGGAAGCCGGGCCGCTCCTTCGGATCGGGCGAAGCCCGCGCGCGCCGGCGGCGCCACCCCTGCGCCGGGGGCGCCTAGAAGGTGATCATGGCCCGCATGACGCCCCCCTCCCGGGCCTTGACCACCCGGAAGGCCTCCTCGATCTCATCGAGCGGGAAGCGGTGGGTCAGCATCTTGGCGACGTCGATGCGGCCGGCGCGCATGAACTCGATGGCGCGCGGGTAGCAGTTGGGCGAGCCGCGCCCGCCGATGATCGAGATCTCGTCCAGGACGATGCGGTCGGAGGTGAAGGTCACCTTCTTGCCCCCGCTGATCCCCTCCAGGACGGCGCGCCCCCCGCGGCGGACGACGGCGATGGCCTGCTCCATGGACTCGGGCGGGCCGGCGCACTCGACGGCGAGATCGACGCCCCTCCCCCCGGTGTCCTCCATGATGATCTTGACGGGGTCCTCCTTCGTGATGTCGATCGTCACGTCGGCGCCCAGCGCGCGGGCGAGATCGAGGCGGTAGCCCCGCCCCGTGACGTAGGTCCGCGCGGCCCCCATCGCGCGGGCGAGCTGGAGGACCGAGAGGCCGAGGAGGCCGGGCCCCAGGATGGCGACGGTGTCGGCGGGCTCCAGCCTCCCCCGGTCGAGGGCGTGGAGGGCGATGACCACCTGGTTGACGATGACGGCCTCCTCCCAGCCCATCGAGTCGGGCAGGCGGTGGAGGTTGTTGGGCGGGGCGACGCCGTACTCGCTGAAGGCGCCGTTCGCCGTGTGGCCGAGAAGCTTGTAGCCGCCGTCGGGCTCGCCCGCCCGCTCGCAGAGGTGATAGCTCCCCGAAATGCACATCGGGCAGGCGCCGCAGCCGATGGTGGGCTCCATGATGACCCGGTCGCCGACCTCGAGGCCGGTGCGCACGCCGCTCCCGATGGCCGCCACCGTTCCGCCCCACTCGTGGCCCTGGATGAAGGGGTAGTAGGGGGGCCAGACGGGCCGCATGTGCCCCTCCAGGATGTGGATGTCGGTTCCGCAGATGCCGCAGGCGGCCACCTTCACCAGGATGAGGCCGGGCTCGAACTCCGGGAGGGGCGCCTCCTCGATGCGGACATCGCCCGCCCCGTGGGTGATGGCCGCTCTCATCGTCTTGGGCAGGTCCGTCATGTCTCTCTCTCCTTGCGCCGGGACGCGGAAGGCCCGCCGGATCGGGCGAAGCCCGCGCGCGCCGGGCGGGCTAGGCGTTCGGGTGCACCTTCTCGGGCGGGGGATAGGCGCGCTTCATCTTGAATATCTCGCGGGTGCGGCAGTAGGCCTCCCCCCCCAGGCGGCCGACGGGCGCGAGCCGGGCCGGATCGATGCACTTATCCTCGGTGATGAGGTCCTCGCGCACGTGCCAGCGCACGATCTCCCCGATGAGGAGATGGGTGCGCCACTCCTCCCCGTTCGTGAGCATGGTCCGGAAGCGGCACTCCATCGCCACCGGGGCCTCGGCGATGCGCGGCGCGCCGACCAGATCGGCCGGGACGGTCTCGAGCCCCAACGCCTCGAACTCGCTCTCGCCCGAGGGAAAGTTGGCCGAGCTTTCGTTCATCTTCTCCTCCCACCCGTCGACGACGGTGTGGATGACGTAGCCCTGGGTCTCGAGGATGTTGCGCGTCGTGTCCTTCTGCTCCCTCCTGCGCTCGCCGGCCGAGATCGAGACCATGGGCGGGGCGTGCGAGACGCAGGTGAAGAAGCTGAAGGGGGCGAGGTTGGCCTGCCCGGCCTTGCTGATCGTGCTCACCCAGGCGATGGGGCGGGGGACGATGGAGCCGATCAGGAGGCGGTAGGTCTGGAGGTGGTCGATCCCGGCGGCGTCGAAGGTGCGGTGGGTCATCCGGCGGCTTCCTCCTCAGGCCGGGGGGAGCGGCCTCGCTCCGGGCTCCGGCCCGCGTCTTCGGAATGGGGAGACGTGGGGAACTCGGGGCCAATCTCCCCCACCGCCCCGGGGAGGTCAACCGCGGCGGCGGGACGGGGGCCGCCGTCTTCATGCAGCCCCGCTGGGGCGCCGGCCTCTCCGCCCGGGGCGCGGCCCCCTCCGCCCGGGGCGCGGCCCCCTCCGCCCGGGGCGCTGGCTCCCGGGGCGGCGTTTTTGCGCCTAGGGGTTGGGCACGAGCTGGCCGGGCCTTCGGTCGGGGCGCTGCATCTCGAAGACGTCCTGGGTGCGGCAGTACTGGTTCCCGGCCAGGCGGCCGACGGGCGCGAGCAGGACCGGGTCGATGTACTTGTCCTCGACCATGACGTCCTCGCGGATGTGCCACCGAATCACCTCCCCGATGAGGAGATAGGTGGGCCGCTCGTCCCCGTTCTTGAGGAGGTGGCGGAACTGGCACTCCATCGCCACCGGGGCCTCGGCGATGCGCGGCGCGCCGACGAGGTCGGCCGGGATGGGCGTGAGGCCCGCCTCCTCGAACTCGCTCACCTCGGGCGGGAAGTTGTCCGCGCAGATGTTCATCTGATCCTCCAGCCCGTTCACCACGGTGTGGATGACGTAGCCCTGGGTCTCGAGAATGTTCCGCGTCGTGTCCTTCATCCGCCTCTCGCGCTCGCCGACCGAGATCGAGAGCAGGGGCGGGGCGTGGCCCACGCAGGTGAAGAAGCTGAAGGGGGCGAGGTTCACCTGCCCCTCGGCGCTGATCGTGCTCACCCAGGCGATGGGCCGGGGGACGACCGAGCCGACCAAGAGCCGGTAGACCTGGCGGCTCTCCAGATCGGCGGGGTCCACCTTTCGAAAATTCATCGATCCGCTCCCTCCCAAGGAAAAAGGATTCACTTGCATGGCTCCACAAACATGCGGCAAGGGGCCAATCGCCTAAAACCCCTCGTCGTATTCGTAGCGAAGGCCGTCCGGCTCGTCCGGGTCGGCGGGGCGGACGGTGATCTCCCCGGGGCGGGGCCGGCCGCCGGCGCGGGGGCGGCCGCCGGCGCCGGGGCGGGCGGCTCCCTCCCTCCACTCTTCCTCACCGGCGTCATGCTCCGCTCCGGCGCCATGTCCCGCTCCAGCGGCCGCTCCGGCGCCATG
>JAZGDQ010000200.1:0-4715 GCA_036477985.1 bacterium | reverse complement strand
CGCGCCCCGCCCTCCTGAATCAGATACTTCTCTATCTTGCAAAGAACGCTGTGGAGGGGGTCGAGCCGCTTGAGCGCCGCCCGCCAGCCCGGGAGATACCTCGCCGACACTTCGAGCCACTCCCGGTGGACGCCCTCCCCCGTGCGGTAGATATCGCAGCCCAGAATCCGGTCGCAGGAGTGGACCACGTCGAAGCCCCCCCGCCCGACGATCTCGGCGGCCCGCGAGGCGAACTGGAGAACCTTCATGAACGAGAAGGGCGCCCGCACGTCCACGCGGTGAAACATGACCGAAGGGTGCGGAAGCTCCTCGCACCGGCGGGCGATGAGGTGAACCTCGTGCCCGCGCCGGGCGAGCTCTCCCGCCAGCATCCAGACGTAGCGCTCCACCCCGCCTTGCCGGTGAATCGCCGATCGGATAAGGGCGATCTTCATTTACGCTCCGGGGGCTGTGGGCGGTCGAATCTAGGCCGGCTTTTTCGAAATCAGATACCGCCCGAGGGCCAGATGCATCAGCCCCGAGTTCTCGAACGTGTGGATCGCGTCCTCGGGGCTTGAGACGATCGGCTCGCCGTGCAGGTTGAAGGAGGTGTTGAGCACGCCGCCGATGCCGGTCAGGCGCTCGAACTCCTCGATCAGGCCGTAGTAGTCCGGGTTGAAGGAGCGCTCGAGGATCTGGGGGCGGAGCGTGCCGTCGTAGGGATGGCAGGCGGCGGAGAGCTCTTCGGCCCCGAGCGGGGTGCTGTCGAATGTGATCATCATGTAGGGCGAGCGCAGGCCCTTGGGGTTCAGGAGGTAGTCCTCCTCCCGCCGATCGAGGATCGTGGGGGCGAAGGGCATCCAGAAATCGCGGCTTTTGATCATCTTGTTGATGTGGGAGACGACGCGGTAGTCGCGCGGGTGGGCGAGGATGGACCGGTTCCCGAGCGCCCGGGCGCCGAACTCCTCGCGCCCCTTCACGCGGGCCACCACCTCGCCCAGCGAAAGGAGCCGGGCCACCTCGGACTCGATGTCATCGAAGCGCCGGACGGAGTGGGACTCTTTTGCGCCCGCCGCGCCGATCGCCTCGGCGACGCTCCCCTCCTCGATATCCCGGCCCAGATAGAGGCCCCCGAGGGGAACACAAGGCAGCCTCTCGCCGGATTTTCCGCCCTCGGCGTGGTACCAGTAGGCCGCGCCGATGGCGTTCGACTCGTCCCCGCAGCTGGGCAGGACGAACATCTCCTCGATCTCATCGAGCACGGCCACCCGCTGGTTGGCCTTCACGTTCATGAACACCCCGCCGCTCAGGGCGACGCGCCCCTCGCCGGCCGCCGCGATCCCCGCCCTCGCCCATTCGACCAAGAGCTCTTCCAAGAGGTCCTGGGCGGCGCCGGCCACCCAGTCGAAGCGGTGGCGCACCAGGTTTTCCATCATGTGCCGGAAGCGCTCCCGGCGGACCTTCCAGCGGAACTGGGGAACGTCTTTGTGCTCGAACACGATCATTTTCTTGAGCACCGCGTAGGAACGCTCCCGCCCATAGTCGGGCGCGTAGGGAGCCAGGCCCATCACCTTGTACTCGTGCTCGAGCTGGCGCATCCCCAGGTACTGCGTGATGAGGCTGTAGAAGCTTCCCAGCGACCCCGCCGCGCTCGGCGAGGCGGCAAGCCGCTCGATTCCCTTGGGCCCGGCGGTGTTCCAGGTGGCGCAGAGGCCGTCGCCCGAGGCGTCGTTCGTGAGGACGGCGGTATTCCCCCCGCCGTCCACCGAAAATGGGGAGGCGTAGTAGGCCGCCGCCGCGTGCGCGGTGTGGTGCTCGATGATGTGGATCTTGTTCTTCCCCACGCCGAGGTGATCGGCGATGGTCTGGAACCGCTCCTCGTTCGGGGTAAGGCTCTTCGCCTGGGCCTTCTGGGCGATGTTGAGCTTCTTGCCCATCTTGCGGACTTTGCGCCCGATGGCGCTCCTTTTTTTAATTCCCAAGTACTCATCGATGTAGTCGTCGTCGCGCGTCACCATGTCGAACCAGACCGGGTCCATGGCCTCGTGGCCCGCAAGCGCCACCGCGGAGAGATCGGAGGGCGCGATCCCGGCGAAATCGAAAAGAAACGCCGCCGAGCGCGCGGGGTAGGCGCCCTCGTTCTTCCGGCGGGTGAAGCGCTCCTCGCTCATACAACCGATCACTTCCCCGTCCTTCAGGAGGCAGGCCGTCGCCAGGTGGGAATCGTTGATCCCCAGGATGTATCTGGGCCCGCCGCTTTCGGCGCTCATGCCGCCACCGCCTCCCTTTCGCGCGCCGCCGCGCGGTAGATCTCCACGAAGCGTTTCGCCATCACCCGGCGATCGAATTCCACCTCGGCCCTCCGGCGGGCCGACTCGCCCATGCGCCTCGCCCTGGCAGGGTCGGCGCGAAGCTCGGCGAGCGCCCTGGCCAGGGCCGCATCGTCGCCCGGCGGGACCAGGATGCCCTCCCGGCCGTCCCGGACGATCTCGTCCACGCACCCCACACGGCTTGCCGCGACCGGGCGTCCTGAGGCGAGGCAGTCGAACAGGACCCGGCTCGTTCCCTCCGAGCGCAGCGAGGGAAACGCCAGCGCATCACAGGCCGCGAACGGCCGGGCGAGGCTCTCCTGATAGCCCACCACCACGGTGCGCTCGGAGACGCCCAGCTCCTGGGCCAGGGACTTGAGCTTGTCCATGTCCTCACCCTTGCCAATCAGCATGACCCAGGGGGCCTCGCCCCCCTCCTTCGCCAGCCGCGCCGCCGCGCGAAGGAGCATATCCTGTCCCTTCATCCACATCCTGAGGCTCCCCGCCACGCCGACCACCCAGGCCCCTTCGGGAATCCCCCACTCGCGCCGGAAGGCGGCGCCATCCTCCCCCATGTCGTAGGCCGAGGCGTCCGCCCCGCCCATCACCGTGGCGAACCGCTCGGGCGGAAAGCCCCCGCCCTCGAGATAGGCCGCCCGGATTTTTTCGCACACGGCCACGGTCCGGTCCGTCCCCCGCCGGTAGAGCCAGCGGTTGAACAAATGGCGCCGGACGGGGGCGAAAATGTGCCGGCTCCTGATGAGGACAGGGCCGTTCCGCCTCGGCCACGCGGCGGCGGCCAGCCAGTGGTCCACCCCGCGGTGGACATGAACGGCGTCCAGGGCCCGATCCGCCGCCAGCTTTTTGAGCGCCCCGATGTCGCGCAGGTAGCTCGCCGGGCGGAAATTGTTGCTCGCCTCGATGAAGCCGGTCTCCTCAACGCCCGCCTCCCTCGCCCGCTCGGCGAGGGCCCTTCCCCGGTCCACCTTCCGGCAAACGAGCAGGACGCGGTGTCCCTCGCTCTGTAGCCCGAGGCAGAGGTTGACCGCCGCCCAGGCGTCCGAGCTCCATCCCCGGCAGGTGAGAATCTGCAAAATCGAGAGTGGGCCCTCGCGGGCGGCGGAACCTTCGGCCCGAGCCACTTCGAGCGATTCGCTGTTCATGAAGTCCGCTCCGGCTCCCGGAGCGGGGCCGATTTCTTCCCGGCCGCGTCATCTTTCCCGGCCGCGGCGCTGGCGCCCGCCCCGGCGGGGGTGTCTTTCCCAGCCGCGGCGCCTTTCCCAGCGTCAGGGCCCGCCTCCGAAACGGTGAACTGCATCTCGCTGAGCCTGCGGTAGATGCCGCCCCGGGCCATGAGCTCATCGTGGCTTCCCATCTCCACCACCCGCCCCTTGTCGAGCACGGCGATGGCGGCGGCGTCCCGGACGGTGGCGAGGCGGTGGGCCACGACGATGGTGGTGCGCCCCTCCATCAGATGATCGAGCGCCTCTTGGATGATCTGCTCGCTCTCGGCGTCGAGGGCGCTCGTCGCCTCGTCGAGCAAGAGGATCGGCGGGTCCTGGAGGATCGCCCGCGCGATGGCGATGCGCTGGCGCTCCCCGCCCGAGAGGCGCACGCCGTCCTCGCCGAGGAGGGTGTCGTAGCCCTCGGGAAGCCCCTCGATGAACCCGTGGGCGTTGGCGGCCCGGGCGGCGGCGGCGATCGACTCGCTGGAGGCCTCCCCGTCCATTCCGTAGGCGATATTGTTCGCCACCGTGTCGTTGAAGAGGATCACCTGCTGGCCCACCACGCCGATTCGCGAGCGCAGGCTCTTGAGGTCGAACTCCCCTCCGTCAATTCCATCGAACTCGATTCGCCCCGAGGAGGGCGTATAGAATCGCGGGATCAGATCGAGCAGGGTGGTCTTCCCCGCGCCGCTGGCGCCCACGAGGGCGAACACCGACCCCGCCGGCACCTCGAAGCTGATCTCCTCAAGAACAGGCCCATCGCCATAGTCAAAACCCAGTTCCGAAAAGCGGATTCCCTCGGCGAGGCGCTCCATCCGCCGCCCGCCCGGATTCGTCTCCTCGGCGGAGTGGGCGTCCATCAGCTCGAACACCGACTCCCCTCCCGCCACCCCTTCCATCACGGTGTGATACACCCGCGTGAGGGATTTGAGCGGGCTGAAAATCATCCCGACGGCGACGAGAAAGCTGAACAGCTGGCCCGGAGTCATCTCCCCCCGAATGGCCATGCCCCCCCCGTACCAGAGAACGGCTCCCGCCAAAACGCCGCCAATTACCTCCACGATGGGGGGGGCCATCGCCCGCACGCGCATGGCCTTCATGATTCTCCTGAAAAAAGAAAGGTTCGCGCGATCGAAGCGGGCCGCCTCGGAACCCTCCCCGCCGAAGGCCTTCACCACCCGTATCCCGGAGTAGGTTTCCT
>JAZGDQ010000020.1:0-3707 GCA_036477985.1 bacterium | reverse complement strand
ACCCCCTCCCCAATAGCCTCCTCCCCATTTTCCCGGTATAATCCCCTTTTCACCCCGTCTCTTCCCCATTCGCCGGAGCCCTTGCCTTGCCCGAGACCCCGTTGCCCCTTTCGCGCTTCAAGGTGGTGGACCTGACCCGGGCGCGGGCCGGGCCCGCGGCCGTGCGCCAGCTCGCCGACTGGGGGGCCGAGGTCGTCAAGATCGAGGCGCCCGCCGCCGTCCGCGACCCCCAGGAGGTGGCCGGCCCCCGCCACGGCCACGACTTCCAGAACCTGCACCGCAACAAGCGGGCCATCTCCCTCAACCTGAAGACCGAGGAGGGGAAGGAGATCTTCTTCCGCCTGGCGGCCGAGGCGGACGTCGTGGTCGAAAACTTCCGGCCCGACGTGAAGCACAGGCTCGGCGTGGACTACGAGGCGGTGCGCAAGGTCAACCCGCGCATCGTCTACGGGAGCATCTCGGGCTTCGGCCAGGAGGGCCCCTACGCCAGGCGCCCCGGCCTGGACCAGATCGCCCAGGGGATGAGCGGCCTCATGTCGGTCACCGGGGAGCCGGGCCGGGGCGGCATGCGCGTCGGCATCGCCATCTGCGACATGGCGGCCGGAATGGCGCTCTCCCAGGGAATCCTCATCGCCCTCCTCGAGCGCGAAACCTCGGGGGAGGGCCAGTGGGTCCACACCTCGCTGCTCGAGGCGCAGATCCAGATGATGGACTTCCAGGCGGCGCGCTACCTCCTGGAGGGCGAGGCGCCCGGCCAGGCGGGGAACAACCACCCCACCTTCATCCCCTCGAGCGTCTTCCGCACGGCGGACGGGGAGATCAACATCCAGGCGGGGGGCTCGATCCTGTTCGAGCGGCTGACCCGGGCTATCGGCGCCCCCGAGCTTTACGAGCATCCGGACTACGCCGACCGCGCGATCCGCCTGAAGAACCGGGACGCGCTGAACGAGAGGATCGAGGCCATCACCCGGACGCGAAAGAGCCAGGAGTGGATCGAGCTCCTGAACGAGGCGGGCGTGCCGAGCGGGCCGATCTACTCGGTGGATCAGACCTTCGCCGACCCCCAGGTGAAGGGGCTGGGGATGGACCCGTCCGTGGACCACCCGGCCCTCGGGACCATCAAGATGGTCGGCCAGGCGGTGAAGCTCTCCCGCACGCCCCAGCGGATGCGCAGCGCCACGCCCGAGCACGGCGAGCACACCGAGGACGTCCTGGGCGGGTTGGGATTCGACGCGGAGAAGATCGCGGGCCTGCGCGCGCGCGGCGTCATCTGAGGGCGGAGAGGACAGACGGGATGGAAAAGGCGATGGAGCTTGCGACCGACAAGATGCTGGCCGAGGCGGAGGAAGGCATCGGCTGGATGATCTTCAACAACCCGGAGCGCCGGAACGCGCTCTCCCTCGAGATGTGGGAGGCGATTCCGCAGATCCTCGACGCGTTCGCGGAGGACGGCGGCGTGCGCGTGGTCGTCATGAAGGGCGCGGGCGATAAGGCCTTCGTCTCGGGCGCCGACATCTCCCAGTTCGAGGAGCGGCGCAGCAACGCCGAGCAGGCGGCGATCTACACCGCCGCGCTCGAGGGGGCGAAGGAGAAGCTCGCGGGCTTCCCCAAGCCGCTCATCGCCATGATCCGGGGGTTTTGTCTCGGCGGCGGCCTGAGCGTCGCCCTCAACGCGGATCTTCGGATCGCCTCCGACGACGCCCAGCTCGGGATTCCCGCCGGACGCCTCGGGATCGCCTACGGCTTCGACAGCCTGCGCCAGCTGGTGGACCTCGTCGGGCCCTCCTGCGCGAAGGACATCCTCTTCACGGCGCGCCGCCTGGGCGCCGCGGAGGCGCTGCGGATCGGGCTCCTCAACCGCGTCGTGGCGGCCGGGGCGCTCGAGGGCGCCGTCCGCGAGGCCGCCCTCACCATCGCCGGCAACGCCCCCCTCTCGGTGAAGGCCGCCAAGGTGTGCATCGGGGAGGTGGTCAAGGACCCGGCCGAGCGCGACCTCGCCGAGGTGGAGCGGCTGGGCAAGGCGTGCTTCGACAGCCAGGACTACGCCGAGGGCCGCCGCGCCTTCATGGAGAAGCGAAAGCCCGTCTTCACCGGCCGCTGAGCGGTGCATGGCCGCTGAGCGGCGCCGGGGGCCGGGCCGCCCTCGGCTCACCTCTCCCCCATTCTCCTCCTGGACCGCACGCAGGCCTGCCGCCCAGGCCTCACCCCTTTCCGGCCATCCGGAGAAACGCCCTCTGCGCGGGGCTTTTGGGGGGTTCACGGGGGGAGCGGCCCCACGCTGTCACCTCGCCTGCTTCCTCCGCCAATCCCCCCCAGCCGGTGAGTCGCCCCCATCTGGTTTTATTAATATCATTTATCAATGTTTTACATGGATATTCTCCTAATGGCGAGGTGAATATCGGCTAGGAATACCCGGAGAAAATACGTTTATATGGTTATGTATCAAATAGATACGTCGATATTCTAATTATTTACTTGAGTTTTGTCCTGCACTTCCCTAAAATACGAGGCGTTTCCGGTTTGTCCCATAGGCGGGGTCTGCCGCCCGTCGTGCCATGGGGAGAGTGGTTTCATTCATCGGCGCTCCTTTTGCGGGACGCCGCCGGCTGTTGAGAGAAAGGGATAAATTGAAAGGTCAAAAACGCATTCTCATCGTGGACGACGACTCGCGGTTCCGAATCCTTCTCCGGAGCATGCTCGAATCCCTCGGCTATGAGTCCGAGGACGCGCGCGACGGGTTCGAGGCCCTGGCCAAGGTGCGGCTCGGTTTCGACCTCGTGCTTCTCGACATCGTCATGCCGGGCATCGACGGCTTCGAGGTGGTCCGCCAGATGCGTGAGGATCCGGAGACCGCCGACACGCCCGTCCTGATCATGACGGGCCTGGGGGGCCGGGAGGACCGGATCCGCTCCATCCAGGTGGGGGCGAACGATTTTCTCTCCAAGCCCGTCGAGGCGGTCGAACTCTCGGTGCGGATGTCGTTTTTGCTGAAAATGCAAGAGGCGCAGGACGAGATCAAACGCCACCGCTTCGAGCTGGAGGCGATGCTGGAAAAAAGGACGGCCACGCTGCGCCGGTCGCTCGATGACATGGCGAAAGCGCAGAGGCAGGCGCACGAGGCCCAGCTCGAGACGATCCACCGGCTCGCCGTGGCGGCGGAATTCAAGGACAAGGAGACGGGCGCGCACATCCGCCGCATGAGCCATTATTGCTCCGTCATCGCGCGCGGCATCGGCCTGCCCCCCAGCGAAGCGGAGGTGATATTCCGGGCCAGCCCCATGCACGACGTGGGAAAGCTGGGAATTCCCGACGAAAAACTTCTCAAGCCGGGAAAGCTCGAAGCGGACGAATGGAAGATCATGAAGCAGCACACCATCATCGGAAGCCGCATCCTGAGCGGATCGGAGTCGGAGCTTCTGCAGGCGGGCGAGCGCATCGCCCTCTCGCATCACGAGAGGTGGGACGGAACGGGTTATCCGAGCGGGATCGCGGAGGATGAGATTCCCATCGGGGGGCGGATCTGCTCCGTGGGCGACGTCTTCGACGCCCTCACGAGCAAGCGCCCCTACAAGGAGGCCTTCCCGAACGAAGAAGCCTTCTCGATTCTGCGCGAGGGACGCGGGACCCACTTCGACCCAACCGTGATCGACGCCTTTTTCGAAAACGTGGACGAGATCGAAGACATCCAGAAACGCTACCAGGAAGAG
>JAZGDQ010000002.1:0-6368 GCA_036477985.1 bacterium | reverse complement strand
GGCGATCTCCTCGGGCAGGGGCTCGCGGCCCAGCTCCTGGACGAGCTGGCGCGAGGTGCGGATGAGCTTGTTGATCGTCTCGATCATGTGGACCGGGATCCGGATGGTGCGGGCCTGGTCCGCGATGGCGCGCGTGATGGCCTGGCGGATCCACCAGGTGGCGTAGGTGCTGAACTTGTAGCCGCGCTTGTACTCGAACTTGTCGACCGCCTTCATGAGGCCGATGTTCCCCTCCTGAATGAGGTCGAGGAACTGAAGGCCGCGGTTCGTGTACTTCTTGGCGATGCTCACCACGAGGCGCAGGTTCGCCTCGGCCAGCTCCTTCTTCGCCTTGCGGTCCTTGCGGCGCCCCTTCCGGATCATCTTGAGGGAGTTTTCCAGATCCTTGCGCGAGGCGCCCGCATCCTTCTCGGTGACCCGGATGCGCCGGCGGACGTTGCGGATCCGCCGGTCGTACTCGGCGAGGATGCTCACCGGAATCCGCTTCTCCCCGACGGGCTTGGAGCTCGATTTCCCCTTGCCCATCTCGCGCACGGCGGCCCGCAGGTCGGCCTCGGACATGCCGACCTGCTCGAGGTGTTCGTTGATCTCCTCCTCGTTCTTGTTGATCGAGTCGACGAGGACCTTCACGCGGTCGGCGATCTGGTCCACCTGATCGGGGCGCAGGTTCATGTCGCGGATGTACGCGGCCACCTTCTCGCGGATCTTCTGGAGGACCGGCGCCTTCTCCCCCGCCGCCCGCTTCTTCTCAAGGAGGCGGAGCTGGTTCTTCACCTTCGTCACCAGGGAGAGGGTCCGCTTCTTCTCCTCCTCGTAGGTGGGCTTCTCCCTCTCCTCGTCCTCGGCGAGTTCGTCGCGCCCGCTGTCGGTGTTGACCACGACGATGGTCGTCACCGAAACCTCGCCCTTGCGCAGCTTGTCGCCCATCTCGATGACGGCGTTGACGGCCACCGGGGTGCTCACCGTGGCCAAGCTCACCTCGAGCTGGCCCTCTTCGATCCGCTTGGCGATCACGATCTCGCCCTCGCGGCTGAGGAGGGGAATCTGGCCCATCTCGCGCAGGTACATCCGCATCGGATCGTCCGTCTTCCCCAGCGCCGAGTCGTCGAAGGAGGCGAGCTTGCTCCTGGGGGCGGACTCCTCCCGCTCCTCCTCGGTCCGCTCCTTCTTGCGGTTCATGCGCTTTTCGGCCGACTCCGAATCGAGGATATCGATGTCCATCTCGTTGAAGAGGACCATGATGTCGTCGATGGCCTCGGGCGAAGTGACCTCCGGCAGAAGGACGTCGTTCACCTCCTCGTAGGTCAGGAAGCCCTTCTCCTTCCCCAGGTTGATCAGGCTCTTGACATCGTTGGTCTTGGCTGCGCTGCGGGTCTCCGCCATTGGGATATTGCTCTCCTTTCTCATCACGTTAGGCGCCGAAACTTCAAACCGAGCGATTCTTTCAAATTGGGCTTCAGCGCGGCGCCGCCAGCTTCTGGCGCGCGCGCAACAAGGCGTTTTTCTCCTCCAGCAGCCGCCGCACGGCGGGCGAATCGTCGCCCTCGCGCCGGCGGGCCTCCTCCAGGTTCCGGACGATGGCCTCCTCGCGGCGGCGGCGCTGGCGCTCCCCGATCCGCTCGAGGCAGTCGAAGAACTCCTCCTCCGCCTCGGCGGGGGAAAGCTCCTCGGCGGCGAGCTCGGCCACCAGGGCCTGGGCGGCCGGATCCGCGAGCCGCCCGGCGAGGGCGGCCGGGCCGAGGGGCTCCCCTCCGGCGGCCGCCTCGCGCAGAGCGCCCACGATCTCGCGCACCGCCGAGTCGGCGAAGGAGACGGCCGTCAGCTCGGGCCGCGCGCCCAGCTCGGGGCGCGCGATGAGGGTCCGGACCAAATCCACCTCCTGGCGCGGGCGCTCGGCCGCGCCGCCGAGAAGCTCCACAACCGGGGCGGGCCTTGCGCCGGCCGGCCTCTCCTCCTCCCGCATCCGCTTCACCATGGCGGCCAGCGTCGGGTAGGGGATGCCGATGCGGCTCTCCACCAATGAAAAATATTGGTCCCGAACGCTCGGATGGCACGCCCCGAGGACGGGGAGCAGCCGCCGGAGGGCGGCCATTTTCTCCGATTGGGCCGCCCCGGGGCCGACTTCTCCCAGGGCCACCCGCACGGTTCGCTCGAGCAGGCCCTCGGTCTCCTCGAGCAGGCGCCCGAAGGCCTCCGGGCCCTCCGCCCGGAGAAGCTCATCCACGTCCCGCCCCCCGGGGAGATCCATCACCCGGAGCCCGACGGCCCCCAGCCCCTCGCGGCCGATGAAATCCTTCTTCAGCACCTCGCCCGCCACGAGCCGATCGGGCGCGCCGGCCAGGCCCATCATCCGCCCCGCCAACGCGCCCGCCCGCTCGGAGGCGGCCTGGCCCGCGCTGTCCGGGTCGAAGACGAAGACGATCTCCTCGGCGTGGGCCCGCAGGGCGCGGATGTGCTCGGCCGTGAGGGCCGTCCCCAGGGGGGCGACCGCCGAGCGGAAGCCCGCCTGCCAGAGGGAGATGACGTCGAAGTAGCCCTCGGTCACCAGGGCCCGGTTCCCGGCCCGGATGCCCTCGCGCGCCTGAGGCAGGCCGTAGAGGATGCGCCCCTTGCGGAAGACCGCCGTGTCGGGGGAGTTGATGTACTTGGCCGTGGCGTGGCGGCTGTCGCTGTCCGGAAGGGAGCGGCCCCCGAAGCCGGCCACCTCTCCCTCCAGATCGAGGATGGGAAAGATCACCCGGTCGCGGAAGCGGTCGTAGTGGCCCGTTCCGTCCTCGCGGGTGACGGCGAGGCCCGCCTCGGCCAGATCCGCGGGCGAGTGGCCGGCCTGGCGGCCGGCGCTCAGGAGGGCGTCCCAGCTGGCCGGGGCGCATCCGATGCGGAAGGCCTCCCCGGCCTCGGAGGAGATCCCCCGCTCGCGCAGATAGGCGCGCGCGCGCTTTCCCTCCGGCCTGTTCACGGCGGCGCGGTAAAACCCGGCGGCGAAGCGGTTGATGGCGCGAATCTTCTGGCGCGCGCTCGGCGGCGCGCTCTCCCCGCCCTCGTAGCGCGAGAGGTCGATCCCCTGGCGCTTGGCCAACAGCTCGATGGCCTCCCGGAAGCTCAGGCCCTCGTGGCGCATGAGGAAGTGGAAGACGTTCCCCCCGACGTTGCAGCCGAAGCACTTGAAGATGTTCATCCGCGGATTCACGGTGAAGGAGGGCGTCTTCTCCTCGTGGAAGGGGCACAGCCCCTTGAAGGCGCTCCCCGCCCGGCGCAGGGCGACGTACTCCCCGATCACATTTTCGATCGGGATGCCCTCTCGGACCTGATCGACGACATCATCCGGGATGCGGCCCACGGGACCTCCTTCCCCTCTCTGCGGGCGGCTCATCACTCGACCGCCGCCCGCCCGCTTCGAACAGCCCTTCCGCCCGCCCGCCGCCCGCTGACTGTCCGCCCCCTGACACCTCGCGGGGCGGCGCCTCGCAGTGCGAGGCGACCTAGGCGATGAGCTCCACGTTCGTCACCCCCCAGTCGCCCTCCTCCGGACGGGCCGGGCCGTAGCCCGAAACCAGGGCGTGTCCCTCCAGATGGCCGGCGACGGCCTCGGCGAGCGCGCCCGTCCCCTTGCCGTGCACCACGCGCACCCGGCGAATTCCCTGGACGGCGGCGTCGTCGAGATACTTGTCCAGGATCTCGAGCGCCTCGGCCGCGCGGCGGCCGCGAAGATGGAGCTCGAGGGAAAACCCTTCGTCCTCCCCGCCGCGGGTGAAATCCACGCCCGATGGGCCGGACGCCGCCGCCGCAGAGGGCTCCTCGCGCCGGGGCGTCTTCTTCGCCTCCGCCGGCGCCGCGCGCCCGCGCGCCAGCTCTACATCAACAGCCGGAACGCGCAGATTCTTCCCGTTCATCTCGACGGTCAGCATCCCCCCGCCGTGACGGGCGCGGACGCTCCCGACCAGGCCCAGGGAGCGGAACAGGACCGGGTCCCCGATCCGGAAATCGTGCGGGACGGCCTCCCCGGCGGGCGCGGGCGCCTCGGGGGGAAGGGCCTCCTCGACGTGGGCCGAGAGGGCGTGGATTCGCTCGCGGGCGATCCGGCGGGCCTCCTCCGGGTCCTCCCGGGCCCGCAGCTCGGCCAGAATCCCGTCCGCCTCCCGGCGCACCCCCTTGATCAGCTCCTCCGCCTCCCGGCGGCGGCGGGGCGCCTCCTCGAGGCGCTCGCGCGCGAGAGCCTCCTCGGCCGCCGCGACCTCGGCCGCGCGCGCGGCCAGATCGGCGCGCTCCTCCTCGAGGCGCTTCTCCTGATCCTCCAGCCGGGCCATCACCCGTTCGGGGCGCACCGGCCCTCCCTGGACGAGGCCCCGCGCCCGCTCCAGCACACCGCCCGGAAGCCCCATCCGCTCGGCCACCGAGAGCGCGTTGCTCGGGCCCGCGGCGCCCATCCGCAAGCGGTAGGTGGGCGAGAGGTCGATCGGGTCGAACTCCACCGAGGCGTTCTCGGCCGCCGGGGAGACGAAGGCGTAGTGCTTGAGGGCGTCGTGATGGGTGCTCACGACGGCCAGCGCCCCGCTCCCGGCCAGGTGCTCGAGGATGGCCACCCCGAGGGCCGAGCCCTCGACGGGGTCCGTCCCCGCGCCCAGCTCGTCGAGGAGCAGGAGCGCGCCCTCGCCGGCCTCCTTCACACCCACCGCCACGCGGGCCATGTGGCCGGAGAAGGTGCTCAGGTTCTGGCGCAGGTCCTGCTCGTCCCCGATGTCGGCGAAGAGGGTGCGCACGAGGGGGAGCTCGCTCCCCTCCCCGGCCGGGATGAACGCCCCGCACTGGTGGAGGGCGACGCAAAGGCCCACCGTCTTGAGCACAACCGTCTTGCCGCCCGTGTTGGGGCCGGTGATCACGACCTGGCGGATTTCCCCGCCCACCGAGATGCCGATGGGGACGGCCTCGCCCGCGGGCGTCGACTCCGCCTCCAGGGCGAGGAGGGGATGGCGCGCCTCGCGCAGGACGATCCGACCCTCCCGGCTCTCCCCGGCCCGGGCGCCCTTCCAGTCGACCCCGAGCCGCGCCTTGCCCATGATGAGATCCAGGGCCGCGAGCCGGCGGGTGAGGCCGGCCAGCGCCGCCCGGCTCTCCATGGCGGCCGCGGTCAGCTCGCGCAGGAGGCGCTCCACCTCGGCGCGCTCGCTCTCGCGCGCCTCGGCCAGGGCGTTGTTGAGGGGCACCGCCCCGAGGGGCTCGACGAAGAGGGTCTCCCCGCTCCCCGAGCGATCCTGAATCACGCCCTCGAAGCTGCGCCGGAAGTTCGTCTTCGCCGGAATGACGAAGCGCCCGCGGCGCTGGACGATGAGCGTCTCCTGGATGGCCGAGGAATGCGCGGCCATCACCCGGTCGAGGAAGCGGCGAATCTCCCCCCGCAGGGAGCGGATGCGCCCGCGCTCGCGGGCGAGGTCGGGGCTCGCCTCATCGCGCACCTCCCCCCGCTCGTCGAGCACCCGGCGAATCTGGGCCGCCAGCGGGCGGAGGAGGTCGGCCCCCGCCGCCCGGGCGCTCAGCCGCGGAAGGCGCTCGGATCTCGCCTCGAGGAAGCGGATGGCGCCGGCGGCGACCTCGAGGAGGGAGGCGACGGCGAGGAAGCGCTCGGGTTCGAGCGCCCCGCCCCGGCGGCGGATGTCCTCAAGCCAGGGGTCGGGGTCCGCAAAGGGCGCGAGGGGGATCCGCTCGCCCTGGCCGAGGAGGCCGGTCGCCTCCCCGGTCTCATCGAGCATGACGCCCACGGCGCCGCCCTCGGCGGCGGGGCGCAGGGCCCGTGCCGCCGCGCGCCCGGGCTCGGAGACGCACCGGGCCGCGAGCAGCTCGAGAGCGCGAGGAAATTCAATCACCTGGAGGGTGCGGTCGTCCATTTGGTTCGCTCTTGGGCCCAAGGAGAGACGTTCCGGCCTTCGCAGGTCCGGAGGAAGAGGCCGGACGCTCCTCCCGGGGCCGGCGCGATGGGAAGCCGGCCGGGGCCGATGGGCGGCAGCCGCCGAATAAAATGAAGGGGACGGCTCTCGCCATCCCTCATCCATGGAAAATCAAATATTTAAAAGCACTCCGGGCGGCCGGCCCTCCCGGTGTCAAGTCCAAGGAAATATAGGAGTCGGTTAAATATTTGTCAAGAAAATGCAAAAAAAAGGAGAAAAATAGAGGAATTTCGTCCTGTTTTCTCCTTTTTTCGGGAAAATGCAGCGTCCCCCCCGGGTCGCCGCCCCGGAGGCTGAGCCTCACCCCGGAGGCCGGGCCTCTGCCGGGAGGCTGAGCCTCTGCCAGGGAGACTGGGCCTCGTCAGTGAGGCCGGGCCTCGCCAGCGAGTTAGGTGCTAACATGGCCGCGAGCCCAAAGGGGGAAGG
>JAZGDQ010000199.1:0-2333 GCA_036477985.1 bacterium | reverse complement strand
GACGGCGCACGGCGGGGCGGGCATTCCCGAGGATCCGGATTCGCGCACCCCCTGGTTCTCCATGGGCCTTCTGTTCCTGGCCCACTTCATCGTCGACAGCCAGGTGAGCTTCCTCGCCTCCCTTCTCCCCCTCCTCCGGGATAAGTTCCACCTCACCCTCGGCGCCGCCGGGGTTCTCGTCTATCTGCTCAACATGTGCAACGCGGGGGGCCAGCCCCTGATGTCCATCCTGGTGGACCGCTGGCCCCGCATGCCCTGGCTCGCCATCGGCCTCATCGGCAGCGCGTTTTTCCTGACCTCGATCGGCTGGCTTCCCCGCTTCACCCTCCTGGCCGCCGCCATCCCCATCGGGGGCCTGCTCGCGGGCCTGGCGCATCCCGACATGGCTTCGCGGGCCGGGGCGCTGAGCGAGCGCCACCGGAGCCTGAGCGTGAGCGTGTTCGTCTCCGGCGGGCGGCTGGGTTTTTCCCTGGGCCCGCTCATCGCCCTCTTCATCGCGAAGCGGTGGGGGATGGAATGGCTCTGGCTCTACGTTCTCGTCAACGTGGCCGCCGTCGCCGCCGTGATGGGCGGCCTCCCGCGGCCCGTCCCCTCCGCCAGGACGGAGAAGGGGTTCGCCATCCTCCGGGGCCTGGGCCGCGCGATCCGGAAGGCCGGGTCGCCCATTTTCATTTTGGTCGGGGTGACGATCTTCCGCGCCGTTTGCACGATCAACATGCAGAGCTTTCTGCCGACGATCTACGTCGAGCGCGGCATGGGCCTGTGGCGGGGGGGAATCGCGAACTCGATCCTTCTCTTCTTCGGGATGATCGGGGTCGTCGCCGGGGGGGCCCTGGCCGGGCGGATCGGCAAGAAGAAGGTGATCGTCTCCGGGATCATCCTCTCGTTTTTCGGACTCGTCGCCTTTCTCACGGCGCCGCCCGCGATCGGCTTCCTCGTCACGGGCATGCTCGGGTTCGCCCTCTACATGCCGATGGGGGTGAGCATGGCCTACGCGCAGGATTTCCTCCCCGAACACCGCGGCTTCGCCAGCGCCCTCACCCTGGGGGTCTCCTGGGGCGTGGCGAGCTTCTCGGTCCTCCCCATCTCGAAGATCGCCGAGGGGATCGGGCTTTTCCAGGCGTTCTGGGCGCTGCCGGTGAGCCTGCTGGTCGCCCTGTGCTTCAGCGCATTCCTTCCCAAGGAGGCGGGGGCCTGACCCGGCCCGCGCCCTCTCGAAGCGGTTTCCCCCCCTCGCCCCCCCTCCCGGGGGATCCGCGCCGGTCCGGCTAGCTTCCCTCGTAGCGCGAGAGGAGGAGGCTGGCGTTGGGCCCCCCGAAGCCGAAGGAGTTGCTCAGGGCGTATCGGATCTGGGCCGGGCGGGCCCGGTTGGGCACGTAGTCGAGGTCGCAGTCCGGGTCCGGGTCGGTGAGGTTGATGGTGGGGGGGAGGATCTGGTGGTGGAGGCTGAGGGCGGTGTAGCTGGCCTCGACCGCCCCGGTCGCCCCCAGGAGGTGGCCGGTCATGGATTTCGTGGAGCTGACGGCGAGCCGGTAGGCGTGTTCCCCGAAGGTGCGCTTGATGGCGATCGTCTCGACCTTGTCGTTGGGGCCCGTCGCCGTCCCGTGGGCGTTGATGTAGTCCACCGCTTCGGGCGCGAGGCCGGCCTCGCGCAGGGCCATCTCCATGCACAGGACCGGCCCCTCCCCGTCCGGGTCGGGCAGGATGAAGTGGTTCGAGTTCGCGCTCAGGCCGTAGCCCTTGATCTCGGCGTAGATCCGCGCTCCCCGCGCCTCGGCCCGATCGAGCGCCTCGAGGACGATAACGCCCGAGCCCTCGCCGATGACGAAGCCGTCTCGGCCCGCGTCGAAGGGGCGGCTCGCCTCCCGGGGCGCGTCGTTCCGCGACGAGAGGAGCCTCATGGCGCAAAAGCCGCTCATCGGCAGCTCGAGGAGGCAGGCCTCCGTCCCCCCGGCGACCATCACATCCGCCGCGCCCCGCTGAATGCAGTCCATCGCGTCGCCGATGGAGTGGGTCCCGGTCGCGCAGGCCGTGCTCGTTGAGCCGATGGGGCCCTGCAGGTTCCAGCGCATGGACACCCGGGCGGCGGCCATGTTCCCCATGAGATTTCCGATGAATTGGGGGCTGAGCGCGCTCCCGCCCGCCAGCTCCTCGGCGGGCTTGAGGGCCTCGGCGGCGGAGTGGAGGCAAAGGCCCACGCCCACGTTCACCCCGAAGCGGCGGGCCTCCCCCTCCCCGGGCGCGGCGAGCCCCGCGTCGGCGAGCGCCAGGCCGGCGGCCGCAAGGGCGAACTGGATGGACCGGCTCATCCCGTTCAGGTCGTCCTCCCCGAT
>JAZGDQ010000198.1:0-4398 GCA_036477985.1 bacterium | reverse complement strand
TCACTTCGGCCTGCCTCGGCGCAATCTTAGAAGCTCGTGGTCTGTCGATCAGCATGATCAAGCTGGATCCGTATCTCAACGTGGACCCTGGCACGATGAGCCCCTTCCAGCACGGCGAGGTGTTCGTCACCGACGACGGGGCCGAGACCGACCTCGACCTGGGCCACTACGAGCGCTTCACCCACGCCGTCATGCGGAAGGAGAACAACTTCACGGCGGGCAAGATCTACTACTCGGTCATCTCGAAGGAGCGCGCCGGGGACTACCTGGGCGGGACGGTGCAGGTCATCCCCCACATCACCGACGAGATCAAGAGCTGCTTCCGGGCCGTCGACCACGGCGAGGACGTCATCCTGTGCGAGATCGGGGGGACGGTGGGCGACATCGAGAGCCTGCCCTTCCTCGAGGCCATCCGGCAGTTCCGCTACGACGTGGGGCCGGAGAACGTGATCTACATCCACGTCACCCTCGTCCCCTTCATCAAGACCTCCGACGAGCTCAAGTCCAAGCCGACCCAGCACTCGGTCATGAAGCTGCGCGAGATCGGCGTTCAGCCCGACATCCTCCTGTGCCGGACGGAGCATCCCCTCACCGCCGAGGTGAAGCGGAAGATCTCCCTCTTCTGCAACGTATCGCCCAGCGCCGTCATCACCGCCATCGACGTGGACACGATCTACGACGTGCCCCTTCGGTTCAACGAAGAGGGGCTGGACCAGATCGTCGTGGACAAGCTCGGACTCGATAAGGCGCACGCGCCCGACCTCGCCGTCTGGCGCGAGATCGTGAAAAAGGTGCGCGAGACCACCCTCCAGACCGACATCTCCATCGTGGGCAAGTACGTCGATCTGAAGGAGTCCTACAAAAGCCTCTCGGAGGCGCTCGTTCACGGCGGCCTCGCCAACGACGTCAACGTCAACCTCCATTACGTGGACAGCGAGGAGCTCGAGGAGAAGGGCCCCACCCCGCTTCTCTCCCAGTCGCACGGCATCCTCATCCCGGGCGGTTTCGGCCAGCGCGGAATCGAGGGGAAGATCAAGGCCGTCCGCTACGCCCGCGAGCGCCTCGTCCCCTTCTTCGGCATCTGCCTGGGGATGCAGTGCGCCATGGTGGAGTACGTCCGGAACGTGTGCGGCCTGGAGGAGGCGAACAGCGCGGAGTTCAACGAAGGGACGCCGCACCCGGTGGTGGCCCTCATGCCCGATCAGAAGAACGTCGAGATGGGCGGGACGATGCGGCTGGGGGCCTATCCCGGAATCCTGCGGGAGGGCTCCCTCGCCTCGCGCGTCTACGGAGGGGCGACCCGCATCGAGGAGCGCCACCGCCACCGCTACGAGGTGAACAACGCCTACCGCGATCTCTTCGAGGAGGCCGGGCTCCGCTTCAGCGGCCTCTCGCCCGACGAGAAGCTCGTCGAGATGCTCGAGCTGCCCGGCCACCCGTTCTTCCTGGGATGCCAGTTCCACCCCGAGTTCAAGAGCGCCCCCTACGCGCCGCATCCCCTGTTCCGGGCGTTCATCGCCGCCGCCAAGGAGGCGCGCGGGGAGCTTTTCTGAGCCGCCGCGCGGCGTCGGGGCGGCCCGGACAGGAGGCGGGGAGCGTGGAGGAGGCGAGGCGCGTCGAGGTCGGCGGGGTGGGAATCGGGGGAGGGTCTGGGCCCGCCCTCATCGCGGGCCCCTGCGTCCTCGAGAGCGCCGAGATCGCCCTCGCCTGCGCCCGGGCGGTGCGGGAGGCCGCGGCGGCGGCGGGGATGGGCGCCGTCTTCAAGGCCTCCTACGACAAGGCGAACCGCACCTCGGGGTCCTCCCCCCGGGGGCCGGGCCTGGAGAAGGGGCTGGGGATGCTCGCCGCCGTCCGCGAGGAGACGGGCCTGCCCGTCCTCTCCGACGTCCATTCGGTGGAGGAGGCCGAGCGGGCCGGCGAGACGCTCGACGCCCTCCAGATTCCCGCCTTCCTCTGCCGCCAGACCGACCTTCTTCATGCCGCCGGCCGCACGGGAAAGCCCGTCCTCGTCAAGAAGGGCCAGTTCCTCGCCCCCGAGGACATGGCCAACGTCGTGGCCAAGCTCCGCGGCGCCGGCTGCGAGGATGTGCTCCTCGCCGAGCGGGGCGTCTCGTTCGGCTACCGCACCCTGGTCTCCGACATGCGCTCGCTGGTGATCATGCGCAAAACCGGGTGTCCCATCGTCTTTGACGCCACCCACAGCGTGCAGTCGCCGGGCGGCCTGGGGGACCGCAGCGGGGGGGACCGGGAGATGGTCGCCCCCCTCGCGCGGGCGGCGGCGGCCGTCGGAGTGGACGCCTTCTTCATCGAGTGCCATCCCCGCCCCGAGGAGGCCCTCTCCGACGGGCCGAACATGATCCCCCTCGATGAGCTGGGCCCTCTTCTCAAAACCCTCGTTGCGATCGACGCCGCCCGCCGCGGCGCCTGAGGCCGAGGGATGCCGGTGAACCCCGTGCGGCGGCGTGCCGCCGCCCTCGCTCTCTTTCTCCTCCTCCCCTCCTGCGCCCGCTACCTGCCGATCCGGTGGCGGGAGAGCCCCGGCCGGGCCGAGTCGGTCGAGGCGGTCGGGAAGCGCCTCGCCCGGGCGCTCGCGCAAGGGGTCCGGGAGAAAGCCGGCGAGAGCCGCGGGGGGGAGGGCGCCCGGCGGCCCAGGGGTCCCCTCAAGGTGGTGGTGGCCGCCTTTCCCGAGGCGCGCACCGGATTCCGCACCGTCTTCAGCGAGCGGATCGAGCGCGCCCTCCGGCGGGCCCTGCAAGCCTCCTCCGCCTTCGAGGTGGTCGATGCGGGGGGGGCCATCGCCTGGCAGGAGGTCTCCGTGAGTTTTGACACGCTGGAAACGGGCTGGCTGGGATTGGAGGCCCTCTGGCGGGGAGAGATGATCGGGCGGCCGGAGGAGGACGCCGAGGTGGTGCGGATGAAGGGGAGGGGGGCGGCGCCCGGGCGAATCCGTGAGGCGCTCTCCCGCGCGCTGGACGATGATCATCCGATCAAAGGGCTCTGGCCCAACGCCGTAAAGGGGGGGTACGGGGAAAATTCGGCCGTCTTCGCCGCCTCGATGCGGGGGGCCGACGCCGCCGTTTTCGGGGCCTACGCCCTCGGTCCCGGGCGGATCCGAATCTGGGCCGCCGTGGTGGGGAACGACCCCCCGCGGGCGCTCTACTACAAGCGCGGCCTGGCGGACATCCTCGGCGAGCCCGAGCGGATCAAGAAGGCGCGCCCCTACCTGGCTCTGGCCCGGGACCACAGCCCCCGGAGGGCGGTCCCCCGGGAGTGGCTGAGCCGGTGGATCTGGCCCCGCCCCCGCCTCCCCCTGGTGCAGCCCGCCTTCTGGGGGGAGTCCTCCTTCGAGGTGGCCTTCGAGCAGATCGGCGCGCGGGGGAAGCGCAGCCCGCTGACGGGGGGAGCCCTTCTCGCGGCGGACACCCTCGTGACGGGCCGCCTGGGGGTGGGCTGGCCCCGCTACATATACGGGTTCTCCATGGACGCCTCGGGCCGCCACGGTGCGGTCCTCACCGCGCCGGGCGGGCGGGCCCCCGTCCTCGTGCAGCCCAAGGAGGAGACTCATTTCACGGCCCGCCTCCTTCCCGCCGGCCGCTCCTTCCGGATCTACTTCGTCGCCTCCCCCAAGATGTTCGACCCGGCGCCCATCCTGGAGGCCGCCCGCCGCCGGCTCGGCATCTCGCGCGAATACCGCGGGGCGGCGCGCGGGGCGCCCCCCGGCGCCTGGTTCGTCGCCCCCGGCCAGGAGGGGCTGATACTCGAGCAGGACTGGGATCAGCAGGTTTTCTGGTTCTTCCGGAGCCTTCCGCGCTAGGGGACAAATTTTCCCGGTGCCCCCCCGAATTTGCTAGGATGGAAGGACTCGGCTCGATCGGCCGCCGCCCGGCCGCAGACTGGCTCCGGTTCGGACGGCTCCGGTTCGGGATGCCGCCATGAAGGGACGGCCATGACCTTCCACAAGGCGATGAGGAGGCCCGAGGTGGGCTTTTCGTTCTTGGGCGAAGAGACCCGCCTGGAGGGGGAACTTCGCTTCTCGGGGCGCCTGTTCCTGAACGGTCGCTTCAAGGGCGACATCGAGGGGGAGGGGCGGCTCGAGCTCGGCGAAGGGGCCCGGACCGAGGGGCGCATCCAGACCGAGAATCTGGTTCACCGGGGCGAGAGCCGGGGCGACCTCCAGGTCGGCGACCGCCTGGAGTTGGGGGCGGGCTCCCTCCACCGGGGGCGCATCCCGGCCAAGCGGGTGCGCATCAACCCCAAGGCGCGCCTCGACGGCGCTCTCCATATGCCCGAGGCCCGGCTGGAGCGTTCCCGAAGCCCGGCGCCGAGGCGGATGCTGCGGTGGGCGGCGGTCGCCCTGTTCGCGCTGGCGGTCGCGGGGGGCGCCACCTCGGCCCTCTC
>JAZGDQ010000197.1:0-2289 GCA_036477985.1 bacterium | reverse complement strand
CTCCCGAAGACCCGCCCTCCCCGGAAGGGGGGGCGGGGGAGGCGGCGTTGTTCACGCGGGCCTTCGAGGCGGGGAAACCCTCGGGTATACTCCCCTCCTTCCAGTCCCAGGGAGGGGTAAAGCGGTTGGGGCCGGCCGCGCCCGGGCCGGATGATGAGGAACGAATTGTCTCGCGCGAGCGGAATCCTCCACGTCTACGCCCACCCGGACGACGAGTCGTTCGGCAACCCGGCGACCATCGCCCTCTACGCCAGCCGGGGCGTCCCCATGAGCATGGTCACCATGACGCGCGGCGACGCCGGAGACTCCACAGGCCGCCATTCGCCCGAAGATCTCGGCCGCATCCGGGAGGGCGAGCTGCGCGCCGCCTGCGAGGTGTTGGGAATCTCCCGGCTCGAGGTGTGGGACTACCCCGACGGGAGGCTCGCCGAGGCCGGAGAGGAGGCGGTGGCGCGGCTCGCGGCCCTCTGCCGGGAGGTGCGCCCCGAGGTCATCGTCACCTACGGGGACGACGGCACGACCGGCCATCCGGATCACCTCGCCGTGAGCCGGTGGGCCGGCGAGGCCTTCTTCCGCCTCCGCGGGGAGGGGGGCGGCGCCCCGCCCGCGCGCCTCTACTGGCGCGCCGTGCCCGCCCACCGGCGCGAGAAGTTCGCCCGCTCCGACCTGGTCTACCGAACCGACTGGACCACCATCCTGGACGCGCGCGACTTCGGCCACGTCCGCGAGGCGGCGGAGAGCTGCCACGCCAGCCAGCGCCCTCACACCGACTACAGCCTCCCCGCGCTGGCCGGGCTGGGCGCGGTGGACTACTACGTGCGCGTGTTTCCCGAATGGAAGGGCGGGCCGCCCGAGTCGGGCCTGATGGGGGAGCCCCCTCACCCGGAGGGGACGATTCTTCCGTAGGCGAGGCGGAGGCGGCGGTCGGCGACCGAGTCGATCCAATCCGCGTGGTGGGTGCTCAGGACGATGGTCTTGCCCGAGGCGGCGAGGCGGACGATGGTCTCCCTGAGCCGCCCGCTGTGCTCCTCGTCCAGGCCCGCCTCGGGCTCATCGAGGAGGAGCGTCTCCGCCCCGGTGGCGAGCGAGCGGGCCAGCGCCACCCGCTTCCGCTCCCCTCCCGAGAGGGAGGCGGCGCCGCGCGCCGCCAGATGATCGCACCCGGCGGCGGCCATGGCGGCGCGCGCGGCCCTCTCGGCCTCCCCGTTCACCCCCCCCCGGGCCTTCGGGCCGTAGGCCACGTTGGCCAGCACCTTGCCCCGGAAGAGGAAGGGGTCCTGCGCCAGCAGGGTCACCCGCCGGCGGTGGGCCAGGCCCGCCCGCCCGTAGGAGACGAGCGCGCCCGCATAGCTCACCCTCCCCCGCGCGGGGGGGTGAAGCCCCGCCATGAGGCGAAGCATGGTGGTCTTTCCCGAGCCGTTCGGCCCGAGGAGGACGCTCACCCCGCCGCCCGGAATCTCGAGGCGGTCCACCTCGAGGGCCACCACGCGGCCGAACGTCGCCTGCACCTCTTCGAGAAGAAAGCCGCCCATGCCTAGGACCTCTGCAAAACCCGGAACGCCAGGTTCGTCCCGAAGACGATGAGGAGAAGGACGAGGCCCAGGGCGATTCCGAAGCCGAACTCCCCCTTCATGCTCTCCAGGGCGATCGCCGTCGTCAGGGTGCGGGTGAAGCCGTCGATGTTCCCGCCGAGCATCATCGCCACCCCGACCTCGGAGGCCACCCGCCCGAAGGCGGCCAGCACCGCCGCGACCAGCCCGAAGCGCGCCTCCCGCACCACCGCCCAGGCCGCCTTGCCCGGCGAGGCGCCCAGGGTGAGGGCCGTCTCCCGGGCGCGCACGTCCACCGAGGCCACCGCCGTCATGGCGAAGGTGGCGACGATGGGGATGGAGAGCACCGCCAGGCCGATGATGATCGCCGAGGGGGTGAAGAGAAGATCCCCGAAGCCGAGAGGGCCGCGCCGGGAGAGGAGGCCGTAGATGATGAGCCCGATCACCACGGTGGGCAGGCCGAGCTGGGTCTGAAGAACCGTGATGGCGAACCCCCTGCCCCGGAAGCGCCCGCCCGCCAGAAGGTAGCCGAGGGGAAGGCCGAGGGCCGAAGCCGTCAGGGTGGCGAACAGGCTCACCTGCAGGGTGACGCGGGCCGCGCGCATGACCTCCGGGTCGCTCTGGACGACGCGCCGGATCCCCTCCAGAAAGCCTTCGAACAGAAAGTCCACTGCGCCTGGCTCCCGCTATTTTCCGCCGCCGGCCTTCTGCGCGGAGGGCGTGAAGAGCTGGTGTCCCC
>JAZGDQ010000196.1:0-3336 GCA_036477985.1 bacterium | reverse complement strand
GGAGTCTCGCCCCGGCGGGACTGGGACCGCCTGGCCCGGCGGGCGGCCCGGCGGCGGGGGCTCGTCCAGGGGGCGCTCATCGGGCTCCTCGCGCTTATTTCGGTCCCCATTCTCCTGCCCTACTTCTGGCTCTTCACGATTTCGGTTTCGGCGCGGACCGGCGGCGTCGAGTCCTCGGTGCTGTGGAAGGCCTCCGCCGTGCTGGCGGCGGCGGCGTTCGCCCTCGGCCTCCTGCGGCTGGGGACGGACAACCCCCGAAGGCGGCGGTGGGGGGGGCTCGCCGTCGCCGCCGCCGTCGCCGTCCTCCTGGCCGCGCTCATCGGCCCCGAACTTCATCCGGACAACTACCGCTTCATGTGGATTCGCGGTTTCGTCGAGGAGCTTCGGGGGAAGGCGGGAGCGGGGGGGCAGTTCCCCTGGGTGTGGACCGCCTTCGCCAACTCCCTCCTTCTCGCGGGCGTCCAGGCCGTCCTGGTCATCACCGTCTCCACCCTGGCGGGCTACTATATCTCCCGCTTCTGGTTCCCGGGGCGATCCGCCTTCTTGCAGTCCCTCCTCGTGCTCCACGCCTTTCCGGCCATGACGCTCATCATTCCCATCTTCCTCATGATGCACTGGGCGGGCCTGCTCGACACGCTGACCGGGGTGGTCCTGGTGATCGTGACCCTCGAGCTGCCGTTCAGCATCTTCATCATGAAGGGGTTTTTCGACGCGGTGCCCTGGGACATCGAGATGAGCGCCATGACCGACGGCGCCTCCCGCCGGCAGGCCTTCCTCCACGTGATCCTGCCCCAGGTCAAGGTCGGCGTCCTGGCCGTCGGGATCTTTGCGTTCATCAGGGGATGGGAGGAATACGTCTTCGTCCGGACGCTGCTGTTCGAGAAGTCGAACTGGGTGATGAGCCTTTTCCTGTTTTGGGTGTCGGACGACATCATGGGGGTGGACTACGGCATCGTCGCCGCCGTGGGCGTCTTCTATATCCTGCCCAGCCTCCTCCTCTATATCTTCTGTCAGAAGTTCCTGGTCCAGATCAGTCTGGGCGGAATCAAGGGGTAAAGGCCCATGGCGCGCATCGAACTGAAGGGGGTGTCCAAGCGGTGGGGGGATGTGGCCGCCGTGGAGGACCTGGACCTCGCCGTCGGGGACGGCGAGTTCATGGCCATCCTCGGCCCCTCGGGATGCGGCAAGTCGACCACGCTGCTCATGCTGGCCGGCATCTACGCGCCCACGAGCGGCCGCATCATGTTCGACGGGCAGACCGTGAACGAGGTCGAGGCCCGGGACCGGAACGTGGGCATCGTCTTCCAGTCCTACGCCCTCTATCCGCACAAGACCGTGGGGGGAAACATCATGTTCCCCCTTCGGTTCAACGGGACTCCCCCGGCCGAGGCGGAGGCGCGGGCGGAGGAGATCGCCCGGCTCGTCCAGGTGCACGATCTTTTGGAGCGGCGGCCGGGCCAGCTTTCCGGCGGCCAGCAGCAGCGCGTGGCGCTGGCCCGCGCCCTGGTCAAGGAGCCCCAGCTTCTCCTCCTCGACGAGCCGCTCTCGAACCTGGACGCCCGGCTGCGCCTGACCATGCGCTCGGAGATCAAGGGCATCCAGAAAAAGCTGGGAATCACCACCATTCTCGTCACCCACGATCAGACCGAGGCGATGACCATGGCCGACCGGATCGCCTGCATGCGCGAGGGGCGCATCGAGCAGGTGGGAAGCCCGGACGACCTCTACCTCCGCCCCGAGACCCTGTTCGTCGCATCCTTCGTCGGCTCCCCCCCGATCAACCTCCTCGAAGGCGTGGCCGGGGAGGGCGGGCTGAACCTGGGGGGGCGCGTTCTTCCGGCGGAGGGGCTGGCGGGGGGCGAGGTCACCCTCGGCATCCGCCCGGAGCGCCTCGCCATCGGCCGGGAGGGCTTCCCGGGCCGGATCGAGGAGATCGAGCCCATGGGCCGGGAGATCCTTTATCTCCTCGAAAGCCCGATGGGAACCCTCTCGGTCCTGGAGCCGGCCGGTTCGCCCGAACGCCGCCTCGGGGAAAGCGTGCGGCTCACCTTCGCGCCGGAGGACACCCTGCTCTTCGACAACCGGACCCAATCCCTTCTGAAGGGCGCGCACGTGCGGCCGGGCTCCTAGCTGTCAATTCCAACCACGTTGTTCAGCGGGTTGAGTTTACAGGGTCGGGACCGAAGGTGGGGCTGGAGGTGGGCCGACGGCCCCGCCGCCGCGCCCCGCTATTTTTTCCCTCCCCCCGGCAGCTATTCTCGTAGGGGCACGGCGCGCCGTGCCCCTACTTTGTCCCTCCCCCTCCGGCCTGCGGCGAGCTCAGCCGAGCGGGGAGGATCAGGGAGGGGGACCGAGTCGTCCCTCCCCCCCGTCGCCCGTCCGGGCGCCTCCTCCTTCCAGGAACGGCGCCTCCCTCTCCCGCACGCGGGAGACCGGGTTTTTCATCGGTTTGCTTGGATCGGCCGGGCGCTTGTCATAGACTGGGACATCTGGCGCTGCGGCGGTTGATGCGGAGGGGGGGCGGGCCGTCCGCCGCGCTCCCTCTTTCTGGAATATTCCCGGCGCCCTGGGCGCATGGAGATGGAGGAGACGATGGCGGAGCGAGTCTGGGACAAATATGTATCGGCGCGCGATCGGGAGATCTATGCGGCCACGGGCTACGGCCGCCGGGGCGGCCTCGGGCGGAGGCCCGCCGTCCTCGTGGTGGACATGAACTACAACTTCACGGGAGATGCGCCCAAGCCCATCATGGAGAGCGTCGTGGACTGGCGCAACTCCTGCGGCGAGGCGGGGTGGGAGGCCGTCCGGCGCACGGCGGAGCTCCTCGCGGCGGCGCGGGCGAAGAAGGCTCCCGTCCTCTACTCGACGAGCGAGCGCCGCTCGGACGGGGCGGACAGCGGGCGCTGGAAGGCGAAGAACTCCCGCGCCATGGAGAAGTCGGCCTTTGGCGACCTCGGCCCGAAGATCGTCGAGGAGATCGCCCTCCGGCCCGAGGACGTGCTCATCAACAAGATGAAGCCCAGCATGTTTTTCGGCACCGCCCTCGTCAGCATCCTCAACGATCTCGACGTGGACACCGTGCTGGTGGCGGGGCTGGTGACGAGCGGCTGCGTGCGCGCCACCGTGACGGACGCCTTCTCCTACAATTTTTCGGTGGGCGTGGTGGAGGAGTGCTGCGCCGACCGCTGGGAGGTCTCCCACGCCGTCGCCCTCTTCGACATGGACGCCAAGTACTCCGACGTCGTCTCCCTCGAGGAGACGAAGGGCTATCTCGCCTCCATCGAGGAGTTCTCGAAGCCCGGCGCGCTCGCCCCGGCCGCGGGCTGAGCCGGGGAT